>JALRCL010000242.1 GCA_023268575.1 Patulibacter sp. | reverse complement strand
CGCGGTGGGGGCGGGGCCGTACCTCCCGTCGGGGCTGTGGCTGTGAGCCGCCGCCGCTCCGCGCTGCTCGGGCTCGCGCTCGCGCTCGCCGCCACCGCACCGGCCGGGGCGGCGCCGGCGCCGCTGGAGCGCGGCGCCGGCGATCCGGCCGCCGGCGGCGTCCACGACGTCCTGCCGCCCGGCACCGACGGCAGCACGTCGCTGCCCGAGGCCCTCGCGTTCCTCGCCGACGGGCGGCGCCCCGCGCACGCCGGCGACCAGCTGCCCCTGTTCGCCGCGCTGCCGCGCGCCGCGGCGCGGCCCGGGCCGCTCGACCTCTCCGCGCTCTACAAGGACGCGACCTTCGGGACGACGCCCGCCGAGCGCGTCGGCGAGGAGCACCCGCGCGAGGACGTGACGATCGTGCGAGACCGGCGCTTCGGGGTGCCCCGCGTGCGCGGCGCCACCCGTGACGGGGTGCTCTTCGGCGCGGGCTGGGTGGCCGCGCAGGACCGGCTCTTCCTCATGGACGTCATGCGGCACCTCGCGCGCGGGCAGCTCAGCGGCTTCGCGGGCGGGGCGCCGGGCAACCGCGCCCTCGACGCCTACCAGTGGTCGCAGGCGCCCTACACCGAGGGCGACCTCCAAGCGCAGCTCGACGCGCTGCCGCGGCGCTTCGGCGCCGAGGGCGCGCGCCTGCGACGCGATCTGGAGCAGTACGTGGCGGGGATCAACGCGTACCTCGTCGGGCTGCCGCTGCGCCCGGGCGGGGTGCCGGCCGAGTACCTGGCGGTGAACCGGCCGCTGGGCCCGGAGCGCTGGCGCACGACCGACCTCGTCGCGACGGCCGCGCTGTTCGGGACGTCGTTCGGGCGCGGCGGCGGGCAGGAGCTCGAGGTCGCCGAGCTCCTGCAGCGCTTCACCGAGCGCTTCGGCGCGCGCACCGGACGCGCGCTCTGGCGCCAACTGCTGGCCTTCGACGACCCCGACGCCCCGACGACCGTCCGCCGCGACGCCGGGCGCTTCGCGTACCAGACCCCGCCGTCGGGGACGCCGGCCGGCGACGCCGGCGGCACGGCGATCCTGCCCGACCGCGGCAGCGTCGCGCGGTCCCCGGTCGTCGTCGCGGGCCCGGACGCGGCGCCCGCCGGGGCCCGCGCCCGCCGGGGCGTGGCGCCGGTGGACCGCCGTCCCGGGGCGACCCGCGCGCTGCCGGGGATCGTCGGATCGCTGCCGCGGACGATGTCCAACGCGCTGCTCGTCTCGGGGACGCGCTCGCGCAGCGGCCACCCGCTGGCGGTGATGGGGCCCCAGGTGGACTTCAGCGCCCCGCAGCTCCTGCTCGAGCAGGAGCTCGTCGGCGGCGGGATCCAGGCGCGCGGCGCGGCCTTCCCGGGGCTCAGCGCGTTCGTGCTCGTCGGGCGCGGACTCGACTACGCCTTCTCGGCGACCTCGGGCCAGCAGGACATCGCCGACACGTTCGCGCTGCCGCTCTGCGACCCGGGCGGCGGCGCGGCGACGCTGCGCGCGACCGGCGTGCGCTACCGCGACCGCTGCGTGGCGATCGAGCGGCTCGTGCGGCGCACGAGCTGGACGCCGAGCCTCGCCGACGCCACGCCGGCGGGTCGGCAGGAGCTCGTCGCCGAGCGCACGCCGCTGGGCCTCGTCGCCGGTCGCGGGACGGTGGAGGGACGGCCGACGGCGTTCACCGTGCTGCGCTCGACCTACGGGCACGAGATCGACTCCGCGGTGGGCATCGCGCGGCTGAACCGCCCGGACGTCGTCCACGACGCCGAGAGCTTCCGCCGCGCGACGGCCGACATCGCCTTCGCGACGAACTGGTTCTACGTCGACGACCGCGACGCGCAGTACCAGAGCGCCGGCGCGCTGCCCCGTCGGGCCCCGGGAGCGACCGGGCAGCTGCCGGTGTCCGGCGACGACGCGTGGGTCGGGTGGGACCCGGTCGCCCGCACGTCCCAGCGCCTCGGCCTCGACGAGCAGCCGGCGGTGCGCAACCAGGACTACGTCACGAACTGGAACAACAAGCAGGCCGTCGGGTTCGCCTCGTCCGCGGACAGCACGTACGGCAGCGTCTACCGCTCCCAGCTCCTGGACCTCCGGGTCGACCAGGCGCTGACGCGCGGCGGCGGCCGGATCGACCTCGGCGAGGCGGTGCGCGCGGTCGGGCTGGCCGCGACGACCGACCTCCGCGGGCAGAAGGTGCTGCCGCTCGCGCTGCGGCTCCTGCGCGACGAGCGCGATCCCGCGCTGCGCGCCGCGCTGGACGCGCTCGCGGCCTGGGGGGCGGACGGATGGCACCGCCGGGACGCCGACGGCGACGGCCGCTACGAGCACGCCGACGCGATCCGGATCATGGACGCGTGGTGGCCGCGCTGGCTGCGCGCGCAGTTCGAGCCCGTGCTGGGCGCCGAGCTGTTCGCGGCGCTCGAGCGGTTCTTCCCGCTCGACGACCCGCCGGGCGGCGACCTGGGCCACCGCGGGTCCGCCTACCAGGCGGGCTGGTACTCGATGGCGCACAAGGATCTGCGGGGCCTGCTCGGCGGCCGGATGCGGGAGCGCTTTGCCACCGGCTTCTGCGGCGGCGGGTCGCGGGCGGCGTGCGCGGCGGCGCTGGCCTCCTCGCTGCGCGACGCGCTGGCGGTGCCCCCGGCCGAGGTCTACCGCGACGATGCTGAGTGCGACCGCGGGCGCCACGCGCGGACGGACCGGCAGCGCTGCTTCGACGCGATCGTCCATCGGCCCTACGGGCTCCTGGACCAGCCGCTGACGGACTTCCAGAACC
>JALRCL010000233.1 GCA_023268575.1 Patulibacter sp. | reverse complement strand
CTCTGGCTCACATGGTCGGCATACTCCACCTCGGCCTCGGCCAGCGCAGTGCGGAAAGGGACGCTCCAATAGACCGGCTTCTTGCCCCGGTACACGAAGCCCTTCTCGACCAGGTCGGCGAACTGGCGCAGTTCATCGGCCTCGTACTGGGGGGCCAGGGTCAAGTAGGGGTTGGCCCAATCGCCGAGGACACCGAGTCGCTGGAATTGCTGCCGCTGCAGGTCGATGTACTTGCGAGCATAGGCGTCGCAGGCGGTTCGGATGGTGGCCGCCTCGGCCTCGGTCTTGCCCTGGGCGCGCAGTTCCTGGGTCACCGGCGTGGTGCAGGGGATCAACCCCGGGTGGTTCTTCGTCGGGACCGAGCGGCTGCGGCTCGTCTCGCTCGTCCAGCTGGCGCTCCGCTTCGCCGGCGTCGGCGCGATCTTCGTCCTCGTCCGCGACGCCGACGACGCGACGCTCGTGCTCGTCATCAACCTCGTGACGACGATCGTCGTGGCCGGCGTCGCGATGGTGCTGATGCTGCGGCGGATCCCGTGGCGGGCGCCGCGCCTGGCCACCGCTCCGGGCGAGCTGCGCGCCGCCTGGGCCGTCTTCGTCGGCACCGGGGCGATCGCCCTGTACTCCAGCGGCAACGTCGTGCTGCTGGGCTTCTTCGGGACGACCGACGAGGTCGCGCACTTCGCGGCGGCAGAGCGGATCGTCCGCGCCGTCGTCCAGCTCATGAGCCCCGTGGCGGTCGCCGTCTTCCCGCGGCTCGTCTATCTCCACGCGCAGCGCGAGCGGGAGCGCGCCAAGCGCCTGGCGACGATCTCGATCGGGGCGATGTCGGCGATCGGGATCTCCGCGGTCGTGGTGCTCGGCGGCGCAGCCGGCTTCCTCATCCCGCTGATCTACGGCGACGCCTTCGACGAGGCGATCGGCCTGCTGCGGATCCTCGTCCTCATCCTGCCGCTGATCGGCATCACCAGCACCCTCGCCGGCGGCTGGATGATGGCCCTGCGGATGGACCGGGCGATCGTCGCCTCGGCGATCCGCGCCGGGGTGACGAACGTCGCCCTCGCCTGCATCCTCGTGCCGCGCATGGGACCCGAGGGCCTCGCCCTCTCCGTCGTGGCCGCCGAGCTCGTGGCGCTGCTGAGCTGCGTGTGGGAGATCCGCCGCGCCTCGCGCCCCCGGGCGCGCCGACGACCGTCTGATAGGAACCGCCGGATGCGCCGCACCGCCTTGGCCCTCAGCGCGATCGCGATCGCGGCGCTGGCTGCCCTCTACGTCGTCCTCTCCCGCGACGACGAACCACCCGCCGACCCCACGCGGATCTTCGCCTACGACCGCGACCGGCCGCTGGACGTCACGTCCGGCGCCGAGACCGACCAGGACGGCATGCGCGTGCGCGAGCTCGCCTACGACGGCGCGGACGGCACCCGGGTCCACGCGCTCCTGGCGGTCCCCGCCGAGAGCGGCGGCTCCTACCCTTGCCTCCTGTACCAGGGCGGGCTCTCGACGAAGAAGGAGCAGGTCGACTTCCTCTACCCCGCCGCCCAGGCGCTGGGGATCGGCCTCTTCACCATCGACGTGCGCGCGGGCGGCAACGACGCCACCGACGACGAGGACACGATCAAGCGGACGCTCCGCGACCCGCGGGCGATCGCGGCGGCGTTGCGCAACACGACGATCGACCTGCGCCGGGGGCTCGACGTCCTCGCCCAGCGCGAGGAGTGCGACCCGAACCGCACCGGGTACCTCGGCGTCAGCGAGGGCGGCCTGATCGGGTCGCTCCTGGCGGGCACCGACGAGCGCATCCGCGCGACCGTGCTCATGGTCACCGGCGGGGACTGGCGGACGATCCTCGGCAAGCAGTCGATCATCCTGCCCGGGATCGCGCGCGACCCCGCGGCGCTGGAGCGCGCGCTGCGGATCCTCGCCCCGTACGACCCGGCCCGCTGGGTCGGGCGGATCTCGCCGCGCCCGATCCTGCTCATGAACGGCGACCGCGACCCGTTCACCTCCGAGGCGTCGGCCGAGGCGCTGCGGCGGGCGGCGCGCCAGCCGAAGCGCGAGGTGACCTACCGCGGCGGGCACGACCCGTTCGACGCGCCGGGCCGGGACCTCGTGCTCTCGCGCCTGCAGCGGTTCCTCAACGCGAACCTCGTCGCCCCGGGCACCTGAGCGCGACGGCCGGGCGCGCGCGGCGCCCGAGCGCGCCGCGGAGCCGTCAGGCAGCCGGGCGCCAGGCCCAGAGCATCCCGACGCCGTCGTGCTCGTCGAACGGCGGGCCCGTCTCGAACCCGGCCTCGCGCAGCAGGCGCGCGGCCTCCGTCGCGGCATCGTCGCCGGGGCAGGACTGCCAGTGGAACTCGAGGACGATCGCGCGCGGCGCCGCGTCGCGCAACCGGGGGTCCGCGAGGATCTCCCACTCGGCGCCCTCGATGTCGAGCTTCACCACGTCGGCCTGCTCGAGCACGTCGAACGCGTCGATCCGCGGGACGTCGGCGGCCTCCGGCTCGCCGTGGATCCGGCGCAGGAACGGCCACAGGTCGGTCGTCTCGAACTCGTCGCGCTCGACGTGCGAGAGGATCGAGAAGCCGGCGATCCGGACCTCGCCCGGCGCCACGCCGACGGCGACCTCGCGCAGGTCGACGCGGTCGCCGAGGTCGTTGAGCTCGATCATGCGGCGCAGGAGCCGCGCGTTGTGCGGGTTCGGCTCGACCGCCGTGATCGAGGCATCGGGCCACGTCTCCAGCAGCAGGAGCGTCGTCGTGCCGACGTGCGCGCCGAGGTCCAGCACGCGCGGAGCGCGCCCCAGCCCCCGCACCGCGGCGGCGACCTCGGGCGGCGGCGCGTAGGCCCCCCGCTCGAGGACCTCGTGCACGACCCAGGCGTCCGACATCGGGTGGCGCAGCACGATCCGACGGCCGGTGCGCTTGGCCACGTAGGAGCGCACCCCGTGGCGGAGCAGCAGCTCGTTCAGCGCGAAGCGCCATGGGTGCGTGGTCTGGCGACCCGCGAGTGCCATCGCCGCGCGGAGGTGCAGCTCGACCTCGCCCCCCTCGAGGGGCGCGGAGAGCGCCCGGACCGCCCCTCGACGCAGGAGCGAGGAAGCGCGACGAACGAGCGGTGGGCGCGGCATCTGCGGCACGCTACCGATGCGCCGCGTCGGCGCGGTCGACCGGCAGTAGAGTTGCCGCGTGCGCCTGACGCTCGCCGCCGCGGGGACCGAGGGTGACGTCCTCCCCTTCCTGGCCCTCGCGCGTGCCCTGCAGGGCACCGGGCACGAGGTCCGCGTGGCGACCCATCCGGCGTTCGCCGACGCGGTGACGCGCCACGGGCTCGGCTTCGCACCGCTGCCCGGCGACCCGCGCGGCGCGCTCGCGAGCCGGGCGACCGAGATCGCCGCCGTCCGTCCGTGGAAGCCGCTCTCGCACGCCACGACGATCCGGGTCGGCATGGCCGAGCTGCTCGGCGCCGCGACCCCCGACGACCACCGCGCCGCGTGCGCGGACGCCGAGGCGGTGCTCTTCACCCTCCCGACCGCCTACGCCGGCACCGTCGCGCACGAGCTGGGCGTGCCCGCGATCGGCTTGTCGGCGACGCCCTTCCAGCGGACCCGCGCGTTCGCGCACCCGATCCTCGCCGGAGGGGCGCGCCTGGGTCCGCTGCTGGCGCCGCTGACCTACCCGCCGAGCCAGAAGCTCCTCGGCGAGCCGCTCGCCGAGCCGCTGCGCGGACGGGCGCGGCGGGCGGCCGGACTGCCCGTGGCCGCCTGGCCGTGGCGCCGCGCGCCGGCCTGGCCGCCCGTCCCGGTGCTGCACACCTACAGCCCCGCGTTGGCGCCGCGTCCCGCCGACTGGCCCGCGCAGCTGCGCGTCACCGGCCACCTCCCGTCCCCTGCGGCGGAGGGCGGTCTGGCGGCGGAGGTCGAGGCGTTCCTCGACGCCGGCCCGCCGCCGGTCTACGTCGGGTTCGGCAGCATGCCCGATCCCCAGCCGACCGCCACGGCCGAGCTCGTGGTCGCCGCGGCTCGCGCCGCCGGTCAGCGCGTGATCCTCGGCTCGGGGTGGAGCGGGATCGGCGCCGGGACGGGCGCCGCCGACGACGTCCTGGTGGTGGACCACGTCCCCCACGAGCTGCTCTTCCCCCGCACCGCCGGCGTCGTGCACCACGGCGGGTCCGGGACGACCGTCGCGGGCCTGCGCGCCGGCCGCCCGACGGCCGTCGTGCCGTTCGTCTTCGACCAGGCGTTCTGGGGGCGGTGCGTGCACCGCGCGGGCGCCGGGCCGGCGCCGCTGCCCCGTCGGCGCCTCACCGCCGACCGGCTCGCCGGCGCGCTGCGGCGCCTCGGCGAGGACGGCGTGCGCGCCGCCGCCGACGCGCTCGGCGCGCGGTTGCGCCGGGAGGACGGTGCGGCTACCGCGGCCGCGGCGGTCGACGAGCTGCTCGCCGCCGCTCGCTGAGGATCGCCGCCCCGACCGGCGTGGGGCCCGGTCAGCGCGGGACGCGTGCGGTCACGAAGAACGAGTTGCCCGCGTCGGCCAGCCGCGCGAGCGGGTACAGCGGCGCGTGCAGCGCCTCGTAGGCGGCGCGGATCAGCCGGCCGCGGCGTCCGTGGCCCACGCGCCCGAGCGCGATGCTCGTGCGCTGGTAGTACCACCAGGGCGTCTCGTAGGTCGTCGTGCGCACGTCGACGAAGCCCAGCGAGACGAGCAGGCGCTCCATCGTCCGCGGCGAGAAGTCGTAGAGGTGGACCGGCAGCTCCGGGTACTCCCAGTGCCCGGACCAGCTGGCCAGCAGTCGGCGCGATGCGCGCGGGAACCAGCCCTCGACGTTCGGCATCGCCGCGGCGAGCGTGCCGCCCGGCCGCAGCAGGTCGCGAGCGATCCCCAGCTCGATCCGCGGATCGCGCAGGTGCTCCAGCACGTCCCAGAACGTCACGGCGTCGAACGAGCCGGGCTCGAAGCTCGGGGCGATCGCGTCGAGCGTGCCGGTGCGGACGTCGAGTCCCCTGCTGCGCGCCGCCTCCGCGGTCGTGGCGCCGAGCTCCACCCCGACGCCCTGCCACCCGGCCTCCTCCGCCACCCGCAGCCACGAGCCCGACGACGCCCCGACGTCCAGCAGCCGTCCGCCGGGCGCGACGCCGAAGGCCCGCATCCGGGCGAGCTGCTGCCGGGCGCGCTCCAGCGTCAGCTCCTCGAGTGGCCCGAGCAGCTCCGCCGTCCAGGACTCCGCGTGGTAGTACGTCTCCTCGAGCGCCGCGTCGGAGGCCTGCGGATCCTGGAAGACGAGCCGGCACTGCGGGCAGCGCACGAGGTGGTGGCCGTCGCGGTCGAACACCGGCGCGTAGGGACCGGGCGCCCCACAGACCAGGCAGCGGGTGGTCCGCAGGGAGGAATCCAGATGGGCGACCGCCATGGCGCGCGCCAGTCTAGTCGCGCCGGTCGCCGCTCACGACGGGCGCAGGGGCGCGCCCGAGGGGCGCGTGCCTAGGCCTCGATCGGCGCGCCGACCCAGCCGATCCGCGCCTGGTAGGCGGCGAGGGCGGCGCGAACGTCGTCGATGTGGTCCCCGCCGAACTTCTCGCGGTACGCCGAGGCGAGGACGAACGCGATCATCGCCTCGCCGACGACCCCGGCCGCCGGGACGACGCAGTTGTCGGTCCGCTCGCGCAGCGCCTTGGCGGGCTCGCCCGTGGCGAGGTCGACGGAGCGCAGCGGCTTCGTGATCGTCGGGATCGGCTTCACGACGGCTCGCACGACGAGCGGCTGGCCGTTCGTCATGCCGCCCTCGAGGCCACCGGCGTGGTTCGTGCGGCGGCGCACCGCGCCGGTCCGCTCGTCCCCCTCGACGGCGTCCTCGACGCCGAAGATCTCGTCCTGGGCCTGGGAGCCCGGGGTGGCGGCGAGGTCGAAGCCGTCGCCGAACTCGACGCCCTTGTGGGCCTGGATCGAGCAGATCGCCTGCGCCAGGCGTCCGTCGAGGCGCTCCGTCCACGACACGTGGGAGCCGATGCCCGGGGCGAGGCCGTAGACGACGACCTCGTACGTGCCGCCGATCGACTCGTTGTTCTTCCGCTCGGCGGTGATGTGGGCGACCATCGCCTTCGACGCGTCGGCGTCGAGGCAGCGGACGGGGTCCTCGTCGACGCCCTCGAAGTCGGCGACCGCCAGCGGGTGCTCGCGCAGCGGCGCCGTCACGGGACCGATCTGGGTGACGTGCGAGCGGATCTCGACGCCGAGGGCGGAGAGGAAGGCCTTCGCCAGGGCGCCGCCGGCGACGCGCGCCGCCGTCTCCCGCGCGGACGCGCGCTCGAGGACGTTGCGCACGTCGTCGTGGCCGTACTTCCACGCGCCGACGAGATCGGCGTGCCCGGGGCGCGGCATGTGGACCGGCGGGACGTCGGCCTCCACCGGCCACGGGTTCATCCGCTCCTCCCAGTTGGCGTAGTCGCGGTTGGCGACCTGGAGGGCGATCGGCCCGCCGAGCGTACGGCCGTGGCGGACGCCGGCCGTCGGCTCGGCGGCGTCCTTCTCGATCTTCATCCGCCCGCCGCGGCCGTGGCCGAGCTGACGCCGGGCCATGTCGCGGTTGATCGCCTCGCGATCGAGCTCGAGCCCGGCCGGGAGCCCTTCGACGATGGCCGTGAGGCCCGGGCCGTGGGACTCGCCGGCGGTGGTGAGCGTGAGCGACATGGACCCCCGATTCTACGGGCGCCCTTCCGCGGCCGTCCTGCGCCCCGGTGGTCCGGGGCGCAGGCCTGGGATCAGGCGCCGGCGATCTTCTTGCCGCTGCGCCACACGGTGAGCACGCGCACGGCGGTGATCGTGCCCTCGCGGCCCTTGCGACCCGGCTCCTGCAGCACGACCGTGCGGCCGGCGCGCACGCGCACGACCTTGCACGGCTTGTCGCCGAGGGCGAAGCGCTTCAGGCACGTCGTCCCCGCCGACTGCTTGCCCGGCAGCGACAGCCCCTCGGCGAGCCGCAACGTGACGACCTTGCCGCTGTCGGAGACGGACTGGATCCGCGCGAGCGCGATCCGCTTCGACGGCACCGTCGTCCCGAGCGCGAGCTGCGAGCGCGCCTGCCGCCGTGCGCCGCGGACGATCCGCAGGCTCACGCGGGTGCTCGCCCGGCGGGCGTCCGCGACGGCCTTCGCGTGATCGGCCTCGCTGCCCCCGCCGACGCCGGCCGGGCGCTTCGGCGTCACCGCGGGCGTCGTGGAGACGCCGGTGCTCGGGGTCGCCGTGCTCGGGGTCGCCGACGCGCTGACGGTGGGCGTCGCCGTCTTCCCCGACGAGGAGACCGACGACGACGCGGCGGACGTTCCCGCGCTCGAGGCCGCAGGCGCACCCGACCCGCCCTCCGCGGTCCGCTTGGCCTTCGCCAGCGCCTTGCTGAACGGGTCGCGTGCAGCGCCCCGCTCGCTGGCCCGCGCCGCGGCGCGGGCGGCGGCGGCCGCCGAGCGCTGCGGTGCGGTGCCGATCCGGTCGGCGTCCTGCACGGCCGCGAGGGCGCGCTCCGCCGCGGGGTCGGTGGCCGGGGCGGTCAGCGCGGCGGTGGGATCGCTCGCGACCGACTCGGTGTCGTGCCCCCCGCCCCAGGCGACGAGGCCGCCGCCGACGACGAGGACCCCGCCCACCGCGACCGCGAGCAGCGGGTCGACGTGTCCGGCGATGCGCTTGCTGGAGCTCACGGGGTGCCTCCCGTCGTGGTCGTGGTGGCGGTCCCGGCCGCGGGCGCGGCGGCCGTGGCGGCCGTGGCGGCCTCGCGCGGCAGCAGGTACGCCTTCAGCTCGAGGCTGCCGGCGAGCGAGCGAGCGCCCTCGGCCTCGCCGACGGCGAGGTTCACGCTGTCGACGCGCAGCAGGCGGCCGCTCGCGCGGAGCTTGCCGTTCGGCGTGCGGACCACACCCTGGATCGCCCGGACGAAGCGCGTGACCGCGGTGTAGCTGCCGCTGACCTGGACGCTCATGCCGACGGGGACCCCGGCGGGCGCGCTGGACGCGGCGGTGTCGGCGCCGTCCGCGGCGGGCGCCGGGGTAGCGGCCGCCGCACCGGTGGTGGTGGTCGTGCCCGCGGGGGTGCCGTCGGCGTTGACGCCTCCGGCCGCCGGCGCCGCGGGGGGCGCGGTGGCCGACGCGGCGGCGTCGGCGACCTTCAGGACGTCGAAGCTCACGTCGAAGCGATCCGCCGTGGACTCGAGCTGATCGATGAGCTGGGCGGCCTCGACCTTCTCCGGCACGGCGACGGCCAGCCGCTTGAGCGTCCGGACGTTCGCCTCTGCGCGCGTTCCGGCCTCGCGGGCCTGCGCGAGCTGCGTCTGGACCTGGGCGGCCTGCGCCTCGGCCTGCTGTTGGGACTCCTCCGCGGCGGCGGCGTCCTCGCGGGCGGGGCTCACGAGCAGCAGCCAGAGGAGCGCGGCGACCGCCAGGACGGCGACGCCCGCGAGGAGGTTGCGCATCGAGTCGGTCATCGGCTCGCTCCGTCGGTGGTGGTGGAGGCCTGGGTGGCGGGGTCGGCCGGCGCGCCGGCGGCCGCGGGATCGGCGGCATCCGGGCTCGCGGCGTCCAGGATCACCGTCGGGGACAGCCCCACGGCCGCGTCGAGCGCGACGCCGTCGCAGTCGGCGGACCCTCCGGAGCCCGACGCGGTGCCCTGGGCGCGCTTCGTCTTCGCGGTCTGGTTCAGGGCGACGTCGGCCACCTGCGGCAGGGCGCGCAGGCTGCGCAGCGTGTCGGCGACGCGCGGCTGCGTGTCGGCGCACCCGGTCAGTGCGACGTTGCCGGATCCGCCGAGGCCGGCCGGGACGCTCCCGCCGGCGGCCGCCGCGCCGCCGGCGGCGGCGTTGAGCGCGGTGATGCCGACCTGGCCCGGCAGCGCGCCGGCGACGGACCGCAGGACCGTCGCCCAGTCGGTGCGGCCCGCGGCGAGCGCCAGGACGGCGCTCTCGCGGCTGCGGCGCCGCTCGTCGAGGGCGACCACGGGCTGCAGCCGGTTCACCTCGGCCTGGGTCTGGGCGGTGCGCGCGACGGCGCTCGCCTCGGCCTCGCGGGCGGACTGGGTGTCCTGGCGCGCCATCGCCCAGACGGCGAGGAGCACGAGGACGACCACCGCGCCGCCGCCGACGATGGCGTGCAGCGGGTTGAGCTTCAGGTCCCCGGCGCCGCGGGAGGCGCCGGCGCGCTGCTCGGGCGGCAGGAGGTTGATCGCGCGCATCTCAGCTCTCCTCGACGCTCAGCCCGAGCGCCACGGGGTCGGCGCCGCCGGCGAGTGCGGCGGCGGACTGGACGGGCAGGTCGAGGGCCTCGCCGAGGACGGCGGCGGCGCCCTCCATGCCGGCGAGGGGCCCGCTCGTGACGCAGGCCTCCGGCGTCTCGCCGTCCTCCTGGTCGACGTGGAACTCGACCGACGTCCGGACGGTGGTCGCGATGGCGCGCAGGGTGCGGGCCACGACGTCGCTCAGCGCGTCGCGCTCGCCCTCCGCCGGCTGGCGGTCGCCGAGCAGGAGGCCGGTGGCGTCGGCGGGGTCGAGGTCGAGCCGCCGGGCGAGCTCCTCGCTCGCCGACTGGACGCCGGCCGGGATCGTGCGCACGAAGCGGCAGCCGTCGGGGCCTGCGAGGGCGAGCGTCGTGATGCCGTCGAGGTCCAGCAGCAGCGTCGGCTCGACCGGCCGCACGACGCGGGCGAGGCCGAACGCGAGCAGGTCGACGCCGACGGGCTCGAGGCCCGCGGCCTGGACCGCGGCGATCTGGCCCGCGACGAGCTCGCGGCGCGCCGCGACGACCAGCGCCCGGCGGTGCGCCGGCGTGTCGCCCTCCGCGGGGACCTCGTCGAGCAGGCGGTAGTCGATCAGGGCGTCGTCGGCCGCCGTCGGGATCCGCTCCCGCGCGGTGAGCCGAACGGCCGCGTCGATGTCCTCGGCGTTGCGCACGGGCGGCAGGTCGAGGACGCGCACGGCGACCTTCTGGCAGCCGACGCCGAGCCGGACCTGCTTGGCGAAGCCGGTGCGGGTCTCCAGCACCTCGCGCAGGGCCTGGGCGACGGCGACGGCGTCGATCACCTCGCCGTCGCGGACGGCGCCGGGCGGCAGGACGGCGGAGGCCGACGCCTTCGGCGCGAGGGGGCCGCGACCGGCGTTGGCGGTCGCGACGCCCACGTGGGTGGCGCCGATGCGCACGCCGGTGACCGGCGCGGACGGGCCGCCGCGCTTGCCCGCGGAGCGCGAGCGACCGCTGAGCGCGGAGCTGCGGCCCGGCAGGCCGGAGGGCAGTCGGGGAAGGGTGAGCGATCGGCGGGCCATGGTGGTCGCCCACCCCATCGTCGCCTCCGCCGTCCGGGCTTGAAGGGGCTTGAGCCACCTGGACGTTCGTCCGGGCGCAGACCCACCGATCGTCGGCCGCGTCCGGCCGTCGCGCGTCGTCCGCCGACATCGGCGCCCGGCGCGCGTCCCGGGGCCGCCTCGAGCGTCCGTCCGTCTCCCGCGTGGCGCGCGTGCCTGGTTCGCGGGCCACCCGGTGTCTCGTGCCCGACGCCCCCACCCACCCGTCGGCGGCCCGTGCGGCGCGGGGTCCGGGCGGTTCGGGGTGCGTGCC
>JALRCL010000229.1 GCA_023268575.1 Patulibacter sp. | reverse complement strand
CCACGCGCCCCTGCTCGTCCTCCCAGCGGTAGACCGTGTCGCGGAAGGACGCGTTCGGCCAGGCCGGCACGTTCGCCGCCGCGATCGCCTCGCCGCGGAACCGGTAGACCGTGCCGTCCTCGGCCTCGGCCTCGACGGTCTGACGCGTCACGACGTCGAGCTGCGGGTGGTACTCCTGCGCCTCGCGCCGCACGCGCGTGATGCCCTTCGTCTCGCCGCCCTCGACGACCCACGCGTAGTGGTGCGTCGGCGCGCCCTCCGGGAACTCGAACAGGCCCTTCCAGGCGGGGTCGCTGTCGGGGTGCTCGAAGCTGATCTGGTTGAAGATCAGGTCCTCGCCGAAGTACATCGGGGTCCAGCCGACCGGCGGCATCGGCCGCGGGCCGCCGCGCCGCTCCTCGCGGACCTGGCCCCACGAGCGGTCGCGCGGGTAGTGGCTGTCGATCGCGTGCTCCTCGTCGCCGAGCCGCAGCGTGCCGGTGGCGTGCATGAACTGCTCCGAGCCCCCGGTCACCGCGACCTTCCCGGAGCCGTGATGCCCCTCCTCGCCGGGGACGATGTGGCCCCGCGCGAGCAGCGGCGTGACGGCCTCGTGGATCGTGTCGAAGGACGCCGCGCCGTCGCCGCTGTCGTAGCTCACGCGGAAGCGCCGACCGGGCTCCAGCACCTCGATGCGCAGGCCGTTGGCAGTCTGGAAGGCCCCGTCCTGGACCTCCGGCCACGGCATCGTCATCTGGTAGTCCTGGTGCAGGTTGTCCGTCGTGTGGACGTTCTCCAGGCCCTGGAACAGGACGACGCCGCCCTGGACGAGCGGGAACGCCGGCATCCAGCGGACGTAGAGGAACGCCCCGATCGACGCCTCCGGCACGGAGAAGCCGAAGTAGTGCGTGTGGATCGTGTGGGGGTTCCACTCCACGCCGGCATCGGGGCGGGCGATCCAGAGGTCGCTCTCGGGCGGGCGGGTGGCAAGGGCCATGGGTCTCTTCCTCCGTCGTGGGACGCGACAAATGATAGTGCGTTCAACTTCGAATAGGGATTCATTTCCCCGGCGCACGGAGCACGACCGGCAAGGACTCCACGACGGCGGTCGCGAGGCTCGGCCGGTAGATCGCCGGACCCCGCTGCTCGATCCGCGGGAACCGCTGGAGCAGCCGCTCGAAGGCGATGACCGACTGCGTGCGGGCCACCGCCATCCCGACGCAGCGGTGCGGCCCGTAGGAGAACGCCAGGGTCTCGTTGGGCCGCCGATCGATGTCGAAGCGCAGCGGGTCGTCGAACGCCACCGGGTCGTGGTTGGCGACGGTGAAGTTCATGACCACCGCGTCGCCCGCACGGATCTCGCACCCCGCGAGCTCGACGTCCTCGATCGCCGTGCGGCGGATGTAGCGCCCCGGGGTGATGACCCGCAGCATCTCGGCGACCGCCGGGCGCACGAGCGACGCGTCGGCGCGCAGTCGCGCCTGGTCGCGGTCGGGCAGCCCCAGGACGAGCTCCAGCCCTCCGGCGATGAGGTTCCCCGTGGTCTCGATCCCGGCGACGAGCAGGAGCCAGCACCACATGACCACCTCGTCGTCCTCGAGGGAGGTCCCGAGCAGCGCGCTGATCATGTCCGACCCCGGCGCGGCCCGCCGTCGCCGGACCTCCTCGGTGAAGAACCCCACCATGTCGGCGAGCGCCTCCCAGTCGGCCTCGGCCCCCGGCTCGAACGACGTGAGCACCGCGTCGGCCCAGCGCGCGAAGTCCCGCTCGCGCGCGAGGTCGACGCCGAGGAGCCGGGCGGTCACCAAGAGCGGGATCCGCGAGGCGATCACCGGCACGACGTCGATCTCCTCGCCCGTTGGCGCGCCGTCGAGCACGAGGTCGACGATCGCCCGGACGTCCGCCTCGATCGCC
>JALRCL010000228.1 GCA_023268575.1 Patulibacter sp. | reverse complement strand
TGCCATAAAGGACATCGTGGCCGATCGCGCGCAGGACAGCCAGGGGACGCCGCGGCGGATCGTGTCGCTCGTCCCGCACGCCACCGAGCTGCTCTTCGCGCTCGGCCTCGGCGACCGGGTCGTCGGGGTCACCCACGAGTGCGACGCGCCGCCGGAGGCCCTCGGACGCCGCCAGGTGACCGCCGACCGCCTGCCGCCCGGCCTCGGCCCGGCGGAGATCGACGCGGCGGTGCGCGAGCGCACCGGCGAGGGCGAGGCGATCTACCGCCTCGACGACGACGTCCTGGCCGAGCTCGACCCCGACCTCATCGTCACCCAGGAGCTCTGCCCGGTCTGCGCGGTGTCCTACGACGAGGTCGCCGCCGTGGCCCGGGAGCTGCCGCGCTGCCCCGAGGTCGTCGCGCTGGACCCGCACACGTTCGGCGAGACGCTCGGCGACGTCCGCACGCTCGCCGCCATCTGCGGCGTGCAGGACGCCGGACGAGCGCTCGTGGACGACATCAGTCGCCGCGCGGACGACGTCCGGATCGCCGTGCGCGACGCGCCGCGCCCGCGCGTGGCGGCCGTGGAGTGGTTCGACCCGGTGTTCGTCGCCGGCCACTGGACGCCGCAGCTCGTGGAGATGGCCGGTGGGCTCGACGTCTGCGGCAACGCGGGCGAGCGCAGCGAGGTCCTCACCTGGGAGCAGCTGGCCGACCAGCAGCCCGAGATCGTCGTCTGCATGCCGTGCGGCTACGACGCCGACCGCTCGCTGGCGGAGGCGACGCCGTTCGCCGACCGCCTCTGGGGCACGGGCGCCGAACGGGTCGTCGTGGTCGACGCGTCGGCGTACTTCTCGCGCCCCGGTCCGCGGCTCGTGACCGGCCTCGAGCTCCTCGCCCACGTCCTGCACCCGGACCGCGTACCCGTGGCGCCCGACGTCGTCCACGAGCTCGGGCGGCCCGCGCCCGTCGCGCGATGAGCGCCGCGGCTCTGCGGCCGGTCCTCTACCTCCACAGCTCCGCCGGACGCTACGGCGCCGACCGGCAGCTGGCGGCGATCGTCGGCGGCCTGGACCGTACGGCGTTCCGGGCGATCGTCGTGCTGGCCGAGGACGGCCCGCTCGTCGGGGACCTGCGCGACCTCGGGGCCGAGGTGCTCGTCCGGCCGCTCGCCGTCCTCCGCCGCGAGCTCATGTCCGCCGCCGGCCTCGCGCGCGTCGGCGCCTCGTTCGCCGCGGACGCCGGCGGGCTCGGGCGGCTCGCGCGGCTGCACGACGTCGCGCTCGTGCACACGAACACGTCGGTGACGCTCGGGGGCGCCGCCACCGCCCGGATCGCCCGGGTCCCGCACGTCTGGCACGTGCGCGAGATCTACGCCGGCTTCGACCGCTGGTGGCCGACGTACCGCCGTCTGCTGCTCTCGGCCGACGCGCTGCCCTGCGTCAGCGAGGCGGTCCGCGCGCAGTTCCAGGGAGCGCCCCGCGACGGGCGCGCCGAGGTCGTGCCCGACGGGCTGGCGCTCGACCTGCCGGCCGTCGACCGCGCCGAGGCGCGGCGGCGGCTGGGCCTCGAACCCGACGCCTTCGTCGTGGCGCTCCTCGGCCGCCTGTCCCGCTGGAAGGGCCAGGCCGTCCTCGTCGAGGCGCTCGGCCGTCCGCCGCTGGCTCGCGACGGGCGGACGGTCGCCGTGCTCGCCGGCGCGGCCTGGCGCGAGGACCCGCGCATGCCCGAGGAGCTGCGCGGTCGTGCGGCAGCCCTCGGCGTCGAGGACCAGCTGCGGCTGCCGGGATTCGTCGACGACGTGGCGGCGCTCTACGCCGCCGCGGACGTCGTCGCCGTGCCGTCGACCCAACCGGACCCGCTGCCGAACGCCGCGCTCGAGGCGGCCGCGGCGGGCTGCTGCGTCGTGGCGGCCGACCATGGAGGCCTCGGCGAGATCCTCCGCGACGGCACCACCGGCCTCCTCGTGCCCCCCGGCGACCCGGGCGCGCTGGCCGAGACGCTCGGTGCCCTGCGGGACGACCCGGCCCGTCGCGAGCGGCTCGGCGTCGCCGCGCGCGCCGACGTCCGCGAGCGGTTCGGCCCCGCGGCGCTCGGTGAGCGCCTGCAGGAGCTCTACGCGCGGCTCATCGCCTGAGCGGCCGGGCGCGCGGCGCGCGTCCGCCGCCCGCTCCCGAGCCTCGTGGCTCCAGGCTCAGACCCCGATCGCGCCGCAGTTGCGCAGCCCGAGCGCCATCAGGGCGTCCTGCATCGTCTGCTGCGCGAGATCGAGCCGCTGGGCGATCGGCGTGTCGTCGGCGTTCGTGCGCGCTGCCGCCGCCAGTTGCGCCGCGAGCTCGCCCGCCCGTCGGCTCGAGCGCACGGCGTCCCCCCGGACCGGGCGCAGGCGCGGCGCGGCGGAGAGCGGCAGGCCACCGATCGACCGGCTGAAGCCCGTCCACGCCCCTGCGAGCTGGTCGAAGGCGGCGCCGACCGCGAGGTTGCTCGTCGCGCGGCCCGCATCGCGGTAGGCCGACTCGATCGCTGGGCGGACGGCCTCGCAGGCCGCGTTCCCTTGGGCGATCACCGACGGCGGGACCGCCGGTCCGCCGAGGCACGGCACGCCGAGGTCGCGCAACGCCGGGAACGACTCCAGCAGCTGCAGGAGCGACGGGAGCTCCGCGGTGGACGGCGCGTCGCGCGTGAGATTGCCGCCGTCGACGGCGAGCAGCCCGCGGCGCAGCCCGTCGCGCAGCTCCGCGAGTTGGGCGCGGGGTTGCGCGACCGCGTCCCGCAGCGCTTCGGGCGCCGCGTCGCGCTGGAGCATCTCCAGCACGGCGCTGACGCCCTGCAGCCGCATCGCGACGGCGGTCCGATAGGCGTCCGCGTCCAGGGACAGCGGGGCGAGCCGCGCGCGCGTGAGCGCGGCCGAGCAGCGGCGGGCCGTCTCCAGCCGCCACGCACCGACGCCGCCGGCCGCCGGGTCGGCGATCCACCGGCCGGCGCGCTGCGTGGCACGCGAGACCTCCGGGCCGTCGGCCAGCCGGACCACGGCCTCGTCGCCGTCGACGGAGGCGTCGAGCGCCCGGCCCGCGGTGCCGGCCAGCGGCTCCAGCGTGATCCGGAGGACGCGTCGCGGCAACGCGGCGCAGCCCCGGCCCGGTTGCGCGTCGAACGGCGCGAGGCGCGCCAGGCGCCGGCGGGTGTCCGGTCCCACCGCGCGGCACATCGCACTCGCCGTCGGCCCTGGACGGGCATCGAGCTGCCGCGCGAGGCGCTCGACGGCGGTCGTCGCCGCGCGGCGCTCGACCGGATCGCCATCGCCCGCCGGCCACAGGACGAGGGCCAGGGCGCCCAGCACGACGATCGCGGCGCCGACGCCGAGCAGGCGTCGACGCCGGGTCCCCGGCGAGGCCGGGCCCCCGGCACCCGTGAGCGGACTGCTCACCCGGTGACCCGATCATCGGTGAGGCCCGGCTGACCGGCCATGACGACCGCGCCGACCACCGCGACGACGCAGAGGGCGCCGAGCAGCGCCGGCCCGAGCCACCGCGGCCCACGGCGGTCGGCCTCGTGCAGGACGAGCGCCGCGAGCGCACCGAAGACGAGGCCGCCCACGTGGCCGCCGAAGCTGATGTTCGCCCCGGGCCGCAGCGACAGCACGACGTTGAAGATCAGCAGGATGCCGATCTGGCTCTGCAGGAACGAGATCCCCTGGCGGCGCTGCTCCACGAGCAGGTAGCCCATGAGCCCGAAGACCGCGCCCGAGGCACCCACGGTGACGCTCTGCGTCGTCTGGATCAGCGCGCCGAGCGAGCCGCCCAGGAGCGCGGTCAGGTAGAGCAGCCCGAACCGCGGCGCGCCGATCCGCTGCTCGATCTCGCTGCCCAGCCAGTAGAGGAGCAGCATGTTGAAGCCGATGTGCAGCAGCCCGGAGTGCAGGAAGCCGCTGCTGACGAGGCGCCAGAGCTCGCCGTCCTGGACGTAGGGCCCCCAGAGCGCGCCCTCGCGGTACAGCCAGCTCGTCGTGCTGCTCTCCCCCACCCCGAACGACCCGCCGGCGAGGAACGCCACGACGCAGACGGCGATGATCCCGATCGTGACCGTCGTCCCCTGCCCCGCGGTCATCGACCGCGCGGTGTGGACCTTCGTCCGGTCGCGCGCACACTCGGGGCACCGCATGCCCACCGGCGTCGGGGTCATGCAATCCGGGCAGATCGGCCGGTCGCAGTTCGAGCACGCCACGCCGGTCTCGATCGCCGGGTGGCGGTAGCAGGTGGGCATCGCGCGCGAACGTACCAGGACGAGCTTCGTCGTCCCTGAACGGCAACGCGACGCGCGGCGCGAGGAGCGCCGGGCTAGCGGTCCTGCAGCCGCTCGACCCCGCGGCGGACGGCGCCCGCGACGTCGTCGACGGCCTTGTCGAGCACCGATCCGCGAGCGCGGGCGCGCGCCTTGCTCGCCTGGCGCCAGCGCAGGACCGCCAACCCGGTGCCGGCGGCGCCCCCGACGGCGACCGCGACGGCTGGACGGACCCAGTTGCGCGGGTCGCGCATGGCGCTGAGCTCCCAGCTCTCCAGCTCGTCGGCGGCCGCCTCGGAGAGGTTGCGCAGCGTCGATTCCACGCGGGAGCCGAGCCGCTCGGGCGGCTCGATCGGGGAGAGCGCCTCGCGCAGGAGGGCCTCGATGTCGAACGTGCTCTGGGCCATGGTCAGGTCCCGGGGGTGGGGGTGGCGGCGACGAGCCCCTCCAGCTGCTTGATCGCGCGGTGGATCAGCACCTTCGTCGCTCCGTCCGAGCGGCCCATGGCACGCGCGATCTCGCGGTTGTCCATGCCGAGGGCGAAGCGCATGATCAGGGCCTCGCGGCGGTCGTCCGGCAGGTTCTCCACGGCGGCGAGGATCCGGGCGAGCTCGTCGCGCTCCTCGACCAGGTCCTCGGTCGTGTGCGTGGCGCGCAGCCCGCCGCGAACGAGGGAGTCCTCCGCGTCGATCGAGGTCTGCGGCCGGCGTGAGCGGTCCCGGAAGTGGTTCGCGGCGAGGTTGTGCGCGATGCGGATGAGCCACGGCCGCAGGGGGCGTCCGTCGGACTCGCGCAGCGCGCGCTCGAAGTGCCGGTAGGCCTGGAGGAAGGTCTGCTCCGTCAGGTCCTCCGCGTCGTGGTGGTTGCCGACCCGGTAGTACGCGTAGGAGTAGACGTCGCGCAGGTGCGAGCGGTAGAGCTCGGAGAACCGGTCGTCGAGCTCGCCCTTGTCCACCGGGCCAGCCTACAGGCGGTCCATGCGCGCCCGGGCGCCTGAACGGGCGGCGGGGCGGGCGGTGGACGGACGGCCGACGACCGGCGCGACGTCAGCGGCTGGCGACCCGGGTCTCCTCCTCGTCGGTGGCCGGGGCGCGCAGCTGACGCGTCTCGGGGCCCGGCGCGAGCTCGGGGCGCAGGAGCTTCGGGTCCACGCCG
>JALRCL010000157.1 GCA_023268575.1 Patulibacter sp. | reverse complement strand
TACACCGTCGCCCAGTTCGGCTCGAGCTCGCTCGGCAACCTCGCGCTGCTCATGGCGACCTTCTGGGGCACCGCCGCGGTCTTCGTCTTCGGCGTGCTCGGGATCGTCGCCCGCGTGCACGGCTTCTCGATCCTCCGGTTCGTCCGCCTGCTGAAGGACGAGCTGCTGATCATCCTCGGCACGTCGTCCTCGGAGACGGTGCTACCGCGCCTGCTCGTGAAGCTCCAGCGCGCCGGTGCCTCGCGCCAGACCGTCGGGGTGGTCCTGCCCACCGGGTACTCGTTCAACCTCGACGGCACCTGCATCTACCTGACGCTCGGCGCGCTCTTCATCGTCCAGGCCAGCGGCGTCGACATGCCGATCGGCCAGCAGATCGCGCTCGCCGGGCTCATGGTCCTCACGTCGAAGGGCGCCGCCGGCGTCACCGGTGCCGGGCTCGTGACGCTCACGGCGTCGCTGCAGGCCTTCGGCGGGACGTTCTTCTCGGCCGAGACGCTCGCGGTCGGGATCGCCCTCGTCGTCGGCATCGACCGCGTGATGTCCGAGGGCCGGGCGCTGACGAACTGCATCGGCAACGGCGTGGCGACGATGGTCATCGCCCGCTGGCAGGGCGAGCTCGACGAGGAGCGCTTCGCCGCGACGCTGCGCGATCCGTCGCTGGCGGATCCCGAGCTCGGCCTCGCGGACCTGCCCGACGCCGAGCCGGTGCCCGGCGAGCAGCGCGAGCGCGCCGGCGAGCTGCCCGCGGCCGCCCCGGCGCGCGAGCCCGCGCTCGCCTGAGCCGGCGACCGCCGCCCCCGACCCCGAGCACCGGTGCCCGCGCCCGCACGCCATCCGCGTGCGGGCGCGTCGCGTCCGTGGGAGCATCGCCGCGTGCCGCGGATGAGCCTCGCGCGCCAGCTGCTCCTGCTCCAGGCCGTCGTGGTGGTCGTGACCGTCGCGATCGCCGGGGCCCTGTCGCTGCGCGCCACCGGCGAGCAGGTCCGCGATCAGCAGCGGGAGCGCGCGCTCTCGATGGCCGAGACGCTCGCGGCGTCCGCGCAGGTCCGCGACGCGCTGGCCACCGGCGACCGCCGGCACGAGCTCCAGCGGCTGGCCGAGGGGATCCGCCGTCGCACGACCGACGTCGGGTTCGTCGTCCTCATGTCGCCGGACGGCATCCGCTACTCGCACCCCGATCCCGCCGAGATCGGCCGCCGCTACGTCGGCGAGATCGACGCGGCCCGGCGCGGCGGCGTCGTCCAGGAGGAGCGCACCGGCACCCTCGGGCGCTCGGTCCGCGCCGTCGTGCCGGTCCGCGTCGACGGCCGGGTCGTCGGGCTCGTGGCGGTCGGGGTGCTCGAGCAGGCGATCAGCGAGCGGTTGCGCGACGCGCTGCCGTCGCTGGCGGTGACCCTCGCCCTCGCCCTCGGCGTCGGGCTCCTGCTCAGCGGTCTGCTCGCGCGGCGCGTGCGCCGCCAGACCCGCGGCCTGGACCCGCTCGAGCTCGCGGCGCTGCACGCCCACCACGAGGCGGTCCTGCACGCGATCCGCGAGGGCATCGTCGTCGTCGGCGGCGCGCCCGGGGACGAGCGGGTGCAGCTCGTCAACGGCGAGGCCCGCCGCCTGCTCGGCCTGGGGACCGGCGACCTGCGGGGCGTGCCGGCCGCGACGCTCGTCGACGACGAGGCCCTGCGGGCGGTGCTCGCCGGCGAGCGGGCCGAGGGGACGCACGTCGTCGGCGGCCGCGTCCTGCTGAGCCGCCGCAGCAGCGCGGCGGTCGGCGACGATCGTCTGACCGTGACGACGCTGCGCGACCGCACCGAGCTGGAGGGGATGGTCCGCGAGCTCGCGACCGTCCGCGGCCTCGCCGACGCGCTGCGCGCCCAGGCGCACGAGGCGGCCAACGAGCTGCACACCGTCGTCGGCCTCGTCGAGATGGGCCGCTACGACGACGCCGTCGGCTTCGCGACCCGTCGGATCGAGGCGACGCAGGACGAGACCGACGCGATCCTCGAGCGCGTCGCGGACCCGGTCTTCGTGGCGCTCCTGCTCGCGAAGGCCGCCACGGCGCGCGAGCGGGGCGTGCAGCTCGAGATCGATCCGGCGACGGACCTGCCGCTGGGGACGATCGACGGGGAGGAGCTCGTGACCGTCGTGGGCAACCTCGTCGACAACGCGCTGGAGGCGCTGCGCGGCGGCGACGGCGGCCGGATCGTCGTCCGGGCGCGACGGGCCGCCGACGGGCGCGCCGTCGAGATCCGCGTCCGCGACGACGGGCCGGGCCTGCCCGAGGACGCGCTGCGCGACGCGCTGCGCCCCGGCTGGACGACCCGCACGGCACAGGGCGCCCACGGGCGGGGGCTCGGCCTCGCGCTCGTCGCGGCGGTCGCGGCCCGCCACGGCGGCCGGGTCGCGCTGGCCAACGACGGCGGGGCGGTCGTCGACGTCCTGCTGCCCCTCGGCGAGCGTCCGCGGGTCCCGGCGGGCGCCCACGACGCGGGGACCGGGGTCGCGCCGTGATCCGGACCCTCGTCGTCGAGGACGACGCGCTGCTGGCCGAGGTCCACGTCTCCTACGTGGAGCGCGTTCCCGGCTTCGTCGTCGCGGGCGTCGCCCACCGGGCGACCGAGGCGCTGGAGATCGTCGCCGAGCGTCCCGTCGACCTGCTGCTCCTGGACTTCCACCTGCCCGACGCCGGTGGGCTGGAGCTCCTGCGGGTGCTGCGGTCGCGCACGAGCCGTCCGGTCGACGTCATCGCCGTCACCGCGGCGCGGGACCAGGAGAGCATCCGCCGGGCGGTCTCCCAGGGCGTGGCGCAGTACCTCGTCAAGCCGTTCACCTTCGCGACCTTCGCCGACAAGCTCGAGCGCTACGCCGCGTACCGCGCCCAGGTCGGCCGCACCGACGACGCCGACCAGGCGACGGTCGACGCGCTGCTCGGGTCGCTCCGGGGCGGGACGCCCGGCGGCGAGCGACGGTTGCCGAAGGGCCTGAACGCCACGACGATGGAGCGGGTCCGGGCCGCGCTGGACGACGCCGGCGCGCCGCTCACGGCCTCGGAGGTCGCCGGCCGCAGCGGCGTCTCGCGCGTGACCGCGCGGCGCTACCTCGAGCACCTCGTGAT
>JALRCL010001043.1 GCA_023268575.1 Patulibacter sp. | reverse complement strand
GTTCTCGAACGACAGGCGCAGCACCTCCTCCGCTGCACGGCGCTCGCGCTCCAGTCGCCGACGGTCCGCGTCGTGGGTGCGCACCGCCGTCACCATCCGCGCGATGAGCACCTGCGCGGTGACGAGGGCGGCGAGCGTCGTGATCGACACCGCCAGGCTGTCGTCCCACCACCGCCAGCGCACCCCGAGGTGCGCGATCGTCGCCGCCACGACCGGCGCCGGCAGGGCGTAGCGCAGCGCCTGGCGGGCTGCGAGCTCGGCGGGGCCCCGCGAGGCGAACCACCGCCCGGGCGCGGCCCAAGGGCGGGCGGCGAACGTGCTCGCGACGAGCAGCGCCACCGCGACGGCGGTCTGCGGCGCCATCGCGATCCAGGCCGACAAGCCGACCTGTCCGCCGATCTGACCCGCGAAGCCGATCGCGGCGAGGGCGACGACGCCGGCGGCCCCGGACGCGCACGAGACGGCCAGGGCCGAGCCGAGTCCGCCGCGGCGGCCCGAGAGCAGGACGGCGATCGCGACGAGCGTCAGCGCGAGCGCCGCGTGCGCCGACGGCTGCTCGAGCGGCCGCCCCGCGCCGACGATCGTCAGGGTGCCGTGCGGCAGCGGCGTGAGCGAGCCGGCGCTGCGGGCGAGCGCGACGAGCGCCAGCACGAGCCCGATCCCGCCTCCGGCGGCACCGAGCCGTCGCAGCCCGCGCGACCCGGACAGCCCGGCGAGGTGCGCGATCGCGACGAGGGCGAGGATCAGCCCGGTCACGCCGGCCATCGGCGGCGCGCCCGGGAACGGCCGGCGGACCGCGTCGATCCCGGCGATCGAGGCGGCGAGGCCCACGATCCCGAGCACGCCGGCGAGCGCGGCCGCGACGAGACCGGCGCAGCGCAGCCGCGCGCGGTCCCGGGCCTCGCCCGCATCCCCCTCCGCTGCGTCGGGGCGGTCGCTCACACCGCGGCGATCGGCGGCAGGCCGTTGCTGGCGCAACGGCGTGCGTGGTGGTCGTCGAAGAGTCGGTCGTCCGTCGGGCGCGACCGGGGGAGGGAGGGGGTCCCGCGACCGGCGCCCGTCGACCTCGGTCGCTCGTCCAGCGAGCGGTGGACGGGTGTCCGGCGGGGAGCTCAGTCCTCGAGCACGCGCACGCCGAGCGCGGCGGCGAACGTCCCCGCGGAGGCCACGACGTCGGACCACGACATCGCCACCCCCGCCAACCGGTCCAGCGCGCGGGCGCCGTCGAGCTGCGTGCGGGTCATCGCGCTGGCCCGGAAGCGCGCCCCGGAGAGGTCGACCTCGCGCAGGTCGCATCCGTCGAAGCGGACCTCGTCGGCGACGACGTCCTGCAGATCCCCGCCGGCCAGGAGGCAGTCCTCGAAGCTCACCCGGCGCAACCGGCAGCCGGCGAACGTCGCCAGGTCGATGCGGCAGCCGTCGAAGCGCACGTCCTCGAGCGTGCCGCCGGTCCACTGCAGGCCGGTGAGCCGCACGCGCCGCACGAGGACGCGCCGGGCGCTCGCCTCGGCGAGCCGGGCGTTGGCGAGGCTGCCGCCCGCGAGCTCGCAGTCGAGGAGGTGCAGCCGTGGCAGCGACGCGCCGGTGAGGTCGAGCTGCTCGGCTCGCGACTCCCGGACCGCGACGCCCCGGGCGCCGGTGCCGTCGGTCCCGGTGAGCACCGCGCCGGCCCACGCCGCGTCGTCCTCGATCGGCGTTGCGCCGAGCGTCACCGTACCGAGCCGCTCGGGCACGCGGGGCGGGCTGGGTGGCGGTGGGAGTCGCGCCTCCGGAGCGGCCATCGGGGCATCGTCCCAGGACGCGCGAGACCGTCGCGCGCCACCCGCGCGCGCGACGGGGATGCAGGGACGCGGCGCAGCCGTCAGAATCACCGACCGATGCGTACGACCCGCGTGTTCCCTCTCGCCGCGGCACTGCTCGCCCTCGGCATGACCGGCTGCGGCGGAGACTTCCGCAAGGACGAGCCACAGACCGCCGTACGGGACTTCCTCGGCGAGGCCCTCGTGCAGCAGAACGGCCAGCGGGCGTGCGACTACCTGACGCAGGACGCGCAGGCGGCGATCGCCGCGACCGGCCCCGTCGGCTCCGCCTGCCGCGAGGCGATGGAGAAGGCCGAGCTCGTCGACGACGGCGAGGCGGTCGTCAACACGGGCGAGGTCAACGACCTCTCCTACGAGACGACGACCGAGGGCCACGAGGCGACCGTCAAGGTCGACGCGAACGGCCGCGAGCTGACGTTCACGCTGAAGCACGACGACGGCCTCGGCAACCTCTACGAGCCGGAGACCCCCTGGCGCATCACCGGCGGCGCCGAGGCGCTCGTCCGCGGGAGCTGAGCGCGGGTGACGGCCGAAGCAGGGGCGGGCCGCGATGGCGGCCCCGCTCCCCGGCCCGCGGCCGTCATCTTCGACAACGACGGGACGTTCCTCGCGACCGAGGCGGTCTGGTCGCGGGCGGAGGAGACGCTCTTCGCCCGGCGCAACGTCGCGTTCCTGCCGGAGCACAAGCGCCGGCTGCTGGGGTCGAGCTTCGACCTCGCCGCGCAGTACCTCGAGGAGTTCCTCGACCGCCCGGGCGGCGGCGCGGCGCTCATGGCGGAGCTCATCGAGCTCGTCTACGCCGAACTCGACGGCGAGGTCCCCGCGATGCCGGGTGCGGTCGAGCTCGTCACCGCGCTGAAGGCCGACGGGATCCCGGTCGCGATGGCCACGAACGCGGCGCGCGGCTTCGCCGAGAAGGCCCTGCTGCGCTCCGGCAACGCGGGGATCTTCCCGGTGCTGAAGACCGTCGAGGACGTCGCGGCCGCCAAGCCGGCCCCGGACCTCTACCTCGCTGCGGCCGCCGACCTCGGCGTCGACCCGGCGGCCTGCTGGGCCGTCGAGGACAGCCCGACCGGCGTGGCCGCCGCGCTCGCCGCCGGCATGACCGTCGTCGGCGTGGCGACCCACCCGGGCATCGTGCTGCACGAGGCCCACCACGTGCACCCCTCGCTCGCCGATCCGGCGGTCTGGGCGCTGCTCGGGCTGCCGGCGCCCCGCTGAGCACACCTCCGTCGCCGCCCCACAGGACGAGGCGCGTCCGGGGGGGCTGGTCCTGCGCCGTCCCCGTCCCAGAACGACGACGGGGCGGCCACCGGCCGCCCCGTCGGGGTCCGTCGGCGTCCGCGCGCACGGCGCGGAGCCGGGATCAGTCGCCGCCGAAGAGGCTCAGCAGCGAGACGAAGATGTTGTAGATGCCCAGGAAGATGCCGGTCGCCAGCCAGACGACGTCGTCCTCCGTGGCGTTCTGGCGCAGGATGTTGAAGTAGATGACGATCGCCACGGCCGAGAAGGCGCCGATGGCGAGGCTCACGAGGTCGCCGGCGATCCCGCCGCCGCCACCGAACATGAGCATGCCCCAGCTGATCGCGACCGCGATCAGCAGCCCGAAGAAGATCGGGCGCATCCAGCTGCGCAGGTCCTTCGCGGTCAGCGCGCCGCCGGCGCCGGCCATCACGACGACGAGCGCCGTGGTGCCTGCGGCCTTCGTCACGGCGTCGGGCTGGACCTCGAGGTAGACGTTGAGGACCGGGCCGAGGCCGAGGCCGAGGAGCAGCGCGGCGATGAAGAGCACCGCCATGCCCCCGCCGCCGGAGCGGAGCGACGCGATGAAGTTCGACGCGATCAGGAGGACCATCGCGCCGAGGGTGCACGCGATCGCGGCGCCCTGGCTCAGCGGCGCGGAGTCCCCGGGACCACCGCCGACGTAGGAGCCCAGGACGAGGAACCCGATCGCGACGGCGACGAGGAACATCGTCTGCGCCAGGAGGGCGCTGAAGGACAGGCGCTGCGCGCCTGCGGGATGGGAGTAGGTGGAGTACGTCTCCGGCATGGCGTTCGGGGGTCGGTGGCGGCCCGTCGGCGGCCCGTCGGGCGGCCGGTGCGAGCCATGGGCGGTGCTGCTGCACCGAGAGTAGCGAGCCGCCGGGCGGACGTGGCGCATTCGCGCCAGGTTCGCGGCCGCCCGCCACGCGGCGGCGGGCCGTGAGGACGCCCCGCGGCGAGGGTCTCGTAGGCTTGCCCGGTGGTCGACGGAGCGACGTCCCCGGTGGTGACGCCCCTCGCCGGGATCAGCGAGGTCGCCGACTCCATCGGCAGCTTCTTCGAGTCGATCGCCGAGGTCCGGCTGCTGCCGCTGCTCCTCGGGCTCGTCTGCTTCATCGTCTACTTGTCGCTGCGCTCGCGCGCGTTCTTCAACGTCCTGCGCGCGGCGTACCCGACCGAGACCTTCCAGTGGCGGCGGATCTGGGGCGCGTACATCGCCGCCTACGGGTTCAACAACGTCATCCCGGCGCGCGGGGGCGACGTCATCAAGGTCTTCCTCGTGAAGACCTCCGTCCCGCGCTCGACGTACCCGGCGGTGACCGCGGCGATGATGGTCGAGGCGGTCTTCGACCTGACGATCGCCATCCCGATCCTCATCTTCGCGTTCACCCAGGGCGTCTTCCCGAAGCCCCCGGAGTTCGCCGACCTCGGGGCCTTCGACCTCTCCTTCATCGCCGCGAACCCGCGGCTGACGCTCTTCGTCCTGACCTTCCTCGCGGTCGGGTTGCTCGTGCTCTACGCGGTCCTGTCCGAGCGCGCCCGCCGGTTCTGGTCGCGCGTGAAGCAGGGCCTCGTGATCCTCGGCGACCGCCAGCGCTTCTTCCGCGAGGTCTGGCTCGTCTGCTTCGGGGGCTACCTCTTCCGCCTCACCGCGTTCTGGATGCTGCTGGAGGCCTTCCGGGTCGGCGGCTCGGTGCGCAACGTCCTGCTCGTGCACGGGATCAACGCCGTCGCCGCGCTGATGCCGTTCACGCCGGGCGGCGCCGGCGTCCAGCAGGCGTTCATGGTCAAGGTCTTCGCGGCCTCGGCGACCGGCGCCACCGTCGCGGCGTACTCCGTCGGGCAGCAGATCGCGATCGCGGTCGCCTGCCTGGGCATCGGCTTCCTCGCCCTCGTGCGGATCTTCGGGTTCCGCTCGTTCAAGGAGGTCATCGCGGCGGGCAAGGAGCACCGGGCGGCCGAGCAGGCCGGCGGGCCGGTCGCCTGATCGGCGGCGCGACCCGCGCCCGCTCCGTCAGGCCGCGACGGACGACCAGTCGACGGCGAGCGCTCGTCCCTGCCGCTCGCCGGCGAGGGCGGCCGGGGCCCGCGCATCCGGATCGAGCGGGTCGTCGCCGATCGCCGCCCGCGCGGCGTCGTCCGGGCGCAGCACGGTGACCGCGGCGCCGTCGTGGCGCAGCGCCGCGACCTGCTCGTCGAGCCCGCCGCCTGCGGCGAGGCTCGCCCCGAGCGAGGGCGCGAGCACCACCACGCGGCGGGCGCCGGCGGCGAGGTCGGCGTTCTCGCCCGACCAGAGCCCGCCGTCGACGTACGGACGGCCGTCGAGCTCCACCGGCGGCCACGTCAGCGGGACCGCGCAGCTCGCCGCGACCGCGTCGACGAGGGGCAGGCCGTCGGCCTGGGTCAGCACCCGGCGCTCGCCGGTCGAGGCGTCCACGGCGACGATCCGCAGGTCGATCGCCGGCCAGGCGTGGGCGGGCAGCCGCGCGGCGATGACGGCGCGGCGGGCGGCGGGGGCGACCGTCTCGGCGCGCAGGGCCGCGGCAGCGATCCGGCGGCGCCGCTCGGCCGGCGACCTCGCGCCGTCGACGAGCGCCGCGATCGTGGCCCGTCGGCTGGCGGCGGGCGAGGCCGGCGAGAGCTCGGGACCGCGCAGGGCCGGGTCGACCTGGCGCGCCACGAGCGCGTCGAGCGGGACCCCGGCGGTGATCTGGGCCGCCACGGTCGCGCCGGCGGAGGTGCCGATCACGAGGTCGGCACGCGTCAGGTCGTGGCCGCCGGCGGCCACGCCGGCGAGCAGCCCGAGCTGCCAGGCGATGCCCGCCACGCCGCCCGCGCCGAGCACCAGGGCGTCAGCGTCGGTGGGGTCGTCGAGGCAGGACACGGCTCGCCTCAGGCTACGCGCCGGGCGGGCTCGCGGCCGTGCGACCGCGCACGCGGGCGCGTCGCGCTGCCCGGCTCAGCCGAGGCCCTGGCGCGCCTCGCGCACCAGGGTGACCGCCTCGGGGAAGACGGTCGCCATGAGCGCGCGGATCTGCTGGGCCTGCTCCTCCGCGTTGCCCTGGACGTTCACGCGGCTGATCGCGGCGACGGTCATCTGGACCGCCAGCCCGATCGCGTTGTCGGCCCACGCGAGCTTCTGCTGCCCCTGCATCTGCTCGGCGAACTCCATCATCCGCCGCTGCAGATCCTCGGGATCGCCGAACAGTCCTCCGAAGCCTTCCATCGGTCGATCGTAGCGCCCGCTGCTCGGTGGCCGGGCCGGGGCGGAGCCTGCGCACGCACGGGCGCCGATCCGCCAGGATGCGCGCATGCGCACCGTCCGGATGCTGGCCATCGCGACGGGCGTCCTGACGCTCGCCGCCTGCGGGTCCTCGTCGGCGGACGAGGAAGGCGACCGCGAGGCCCCGGGCATCGCGTCCTCGGCGGCGCCGGGCGCGGCCGAGCCGGCCCCGGGCGGCGCCGCGCCCGCCGATCGCGCCGCGACGACCGACGGCCCTGCGGCCCACGCGTCGCGCGCGACGATCGCGACCGGGCTCGACACGCCGTGGGAGATCGCGTTCCTGCCCTCCGGCGACGCGCTCGTCAGCGAGCGCGGCGGCACGATCCGCCGGATCGCGAAGGGCGGGCGCTCTGCGCGCGCGGTCGCGCGCGTGCCCGGCGTCCAGGAGATCGGGGAGGGCGGGCTGCTCGGGCTCGCGGTCTCGCCCGCCTACGAGCGCGATCGGCTCGTCTACGCGTACCTCACCACCCGCACCGACAACCGGATCGTCCGCTTCCGGCTGACGGCGAGCACGCGCGCGATCCGGCCGCGGATCGTCGTGCGCGGCCTGCGCAGCGCCGCGGTCCACAACGGCGGCCGGATCGCGTTCGGCCCCGACGGGAAGCTCTACGCCGGGGTCGGCGATGCGGGCGATCCCTCCCTCGCCCAGGACCGCTCGTCGCAGAACGGGAAGATCCTGCGGATGAACCCCGACGGGTCAGTCCCGTCCGACAACCCGTTCCGTGGCTCGCGCGTCTTCTCGCTCGGCCACCGCAACCCGCAGGGGCTCGCCTTCGACCGCCGCGGCCGCCTCTGGGCCAGCGAGTTCGGCCAGGACGCCTTCGACGAGGTGAACCTCGTCCGCGCCGGACGCAACTACGGCTGGCCCCAGCGAGAGGGTCGCGGCGACACCGCGGGCGGTCGCTACGCGAACCCGCTCGTGACCTGGCGGACCGACGACGCCTCGCCGAGCGGCGCGGCGATCGTCGGCTCGCGCCTGTACGTCGCCGCGCTGAAGGGCGAGCGGCTGTGGACCGTGCCGCTGCGGGGCACGCGGGTCGGGACGCCGCGCGCGAGCCTGCGCGGCCGCTACGGCCGCCTGCGCGTCGCCGTCGCGGCGCCGGACGGCTCGCTCTGGGTCGCGACGTCGAACCGCGACGGTCGCGGCGAGGTCCGCTCCGGCGACGACCGGATCGTCCGCCTTCCCGTCGGCTGACCGAGGCGGGCCGGGTCCCGCGCCGCCGGCACATCGCCACGCCGGCCGCTGGTACCGTCGCCCTGGCGCGCTTCTGCTCGTCCGTGTCTCGGTTCGGGCGGCCCCCGACTCCGCGCCGATCCCCCGATGCACGCGACCTCCGCCCTCCGTCCGCGGGTGCGCGCCGCCCGGCGCGCGCTCCTCGCCAGCTCCGTCCTCGCCGCGGCGCTCGTCCCCGCGTCGCCGGCGAGCGCGTACTTCGACGGCCCGGCGTACGCCTTCCCGGTACCGGACTACGTGAGCGGCCTCATCGGCCAGAGCGCGCTGAGCCACGCGTACGCCGCGAGCGGCTCGTCCTCGCGAGGCACCCGGTCGCGCACGAAGTCGAAGTCGAAGTCGAAGGCGAAGCCCAAGCCCAAGCCCAAGCGCGCTACCGCACGGCAGCTGCGGGCCCTGCGGTTCGTGCCGAAGCCCGAGGTCACCGCGCGGATCCACCAGGTGCTCGTCGAGCGCACGGGCCGCCCGGCCGCCGAGATCGTCCCGATCTTCGACGGGGTGAAGGCCGACTGGGAGCGCGTGCTCACGCGGACGGTGAAGTGGTCCGCGCGCGACCTCGGCGACGCGGCGGCGTTCACCTTCCTGCAGCTCAACCGCGTCTACCGCGGCCAGAGCCGCCTGAAGGGCTCCGTCGTGGCGGCGCTGCGCAAGCAGGTCCGGACCGACCTGGCGCTGAACCGGGGCGTACGCCGGCTGCCGGACGCCGACAAGCAGCAGGCGGCCGAGATGCTGCAGCTGCGGACGGTGTTCCTCGCGTCGAACCTCGAGGCCACCCAGCAGGCCGGCGACACGGCGGGCGCCCGCACCGCGCGCGAGGACGTGCGGCGCTTCACGCGCGAGATCTACGGCGTCGACCTCGCGAAGGTCAAGCTCACGAGCAAGGGCCTCGCCCGCCGCTGAGCGGCCCGCGAGGGCTCAGTCCGTCGTCGCGTCGCTCGGTCGTCGCGCCACGAGCGCCATCGTGCCCCCGCGTCCCAGGGCGCCGGCCAGCGCCTCGACCGCGGCGGCGACCGGGATCAGCGGGAGCGCCAGCAACGTCACCGCCAGTGGCCGCGCGCGCGGCCGCTCCGTGCGCTTCAGCAGGTAGTAGAGGTACGACGTCGTTCCGGTCAGGCGGTTCACGAGCGACTGCCAGAACCCGAACGGGTTGTGCTCGAGCAGCACCTGGTGGACCGCGACGACCTCGAGGCCGGCGCCCTCCGCGATCCGGCGCAGTCCCGCGGGCGTGAAGTGCGTGCGGTGCCGCGGGACGTCGAGGTGGAACCAGCGCGCCCCGCCGATCCGGGCCTGGAGCGACCCGAGGTTCGGCACGCCGATCACGAGGACCCCGCCAGGTCGCAGCCAGCCGCCGAGCCGCTGCACCGCGGCGCGGGGCTCGTCGAGGTGCTCGAGGACGTGCCACAGGGTCACGGCGTCCTGCGACCCGTCCGCGACGGCGGCGTCCTCGATGCCGGCGCGCTCGAGCGTCACGCCGTACGCCGCGGCGGCGGCCTCGACGCCACGAGCGGCGGGCTCGAAGCCGGTCGCGTCCCAGCCGGCCTCGCGCGCCGTGGCGACGAAGCGCCCACGCCCGGCGCCGGCGTCGAGCAGGCGGGGGCCGGGAGCGGCCGACGCCCCGACGCCCGGGGCCCGCGACGCGTGCCGGGCCACGAGCCGCAGCCGCTGGCGATCGAAGGCCCGCAGCAGCGGCGCGGCGAGGCCGGAGCCTCGGGGGCGGCGGGTCGCGTAGCTGCCGCCGTCGTGCGCCTCCTCGAACGCGGGCGCGGGGCCGGTCGTCACGGCGGTGCCGCAGCGGGCGCAGCGGCGCAGCGCGAACGTGCCGGGGAGCGAGGGGTCGCTCGTCGCGACGGAGCGCCAACGCGCCAGGGGTCCGTCGCAGGCCGGGCAGGCCGCCGGTCGGGTCGCCTCGGGCTCGGGATCGGTCGCGGAGCCGGAGACGGGCACGCGGCAACGGTACCGCCGTCCGTAGAATGCCCCGCCGTGGCCCGACTGAGTCCCCGACAGCGCGCCTGGCGCGGCCGGTTGGAGACGGTGCTGCGCGTCGCCGCGCCGGCGCTCGACCTCGTCGTCGGCTCCGCCGAGCGGGTCGACCGCGCCGGCCGGAGCGTCGGACGGGCCCTCTCCCGTCAGCGAGCCTCGCGCTCGCGCGTCCGTCCCGGAGGACCGGCATGAGCACCCAGCGCCAAGCGCGATCGCCCAAGCCGATCCCCGATCCGCTGGATCCCGAGGAGACGCTGCGCATCGAGGGCCCGTGGCGCCCGCGGCTCGCGATCATGGCGATCCTCGCCGGCGTCCTGCCGGTGATCGCGAACGTCCTGCAGATCCTCGCCACGCGCGATCTGCCGCGCGAGCCGAAGACGATCGTCTCCGTCCCCGATGCCCTGACGAGCTACGCGTCCGGCAGCCAGGGCGGTGGGCTCCACGGCTTCCAGGCCGAGCAGGTCGCCGCCTACGGCGACAAGGCCACGCTCATCGTCGCGTCGTCGATCGTCACGGCGATCGGCCTGCTGCTCGCCGCCCCGGTGCTCCACGGCCTGCTGCGCGGCGCCTACCGCCGCCGCCCGTCGTTCCCGAAGTGGTTCCTCTGGCTGCCCTTCATCGGGGTCGCGGTCTTCGCCGTCGGGTCCTCGCTCGGCCTCTCCTACCGCGCGATCCACATGTCGGACTTCGCCGGGCTCCCGCTCGCGGAGCAGACGAACCACGCCGCCAACGACGCGTTCAAGTCGGCCGGCGACGACCTCGGCCCGCTGCTGGCGATCAGCGGCGTGGCGCAGATGCTCTTCGCGGTCTCCATCGGCGCCGCGGGCCTCAGCGCGATGAACGTCGGGCTCATCACCCGGGCGATGGGCATCATCGGCGTGATCCTCGCGGTCCTCGTCGTGATCCCGCTCGTCGACCAGCAGGGCTTCCTGCGCTCCTTCTGGTTCATCGCGATCGGCTTCCTGCTGCTGAACCGCTGGCCCGGCGGGCGTCCCGTCGCCTGGGGCGACGGTCGGCCGCACCCCTGGCCGACGCGCGCCGAGCAGATGGAGGCGCTCGAGCGCGCCGCCGCGGCGAAGACGAACCAGCGCTCGCCCGCACAGGACGGCGACGAGCCGGCGCCGACGCCGAAGAGCAGCGGCAACCGCCGCAAGCGCCGCAAGTAGGCCCGCTCCCTCGGGCCTGCGCCCCGCGGCCGGGCCCGGATCCGCTGCGACGCCCCGCGCGCGGTCGCGTAGCGTGCCGGGGCATGGACGTCACGCTCCACGAGCACGCGCTCGGCCTCACCTGGGTCGTCGACGAGCCGATGGAGCGCGCGAGCCACGCGCTGCGGGTCGACGGGCGGGTCTGGCTCGTCGATCCCGTCGCCTGGGAGCCGGCGCTCGAGGCCGCGCGCGAGCTCGGTGCGGTCGCGGGCGTCCTGCAGCTCCTGGACCGTCACGAGCGCGACGGGGCCGCCGTCGCGTCCCGCTTCGGCGTCCCGCTGCGCCCGCTGCCACGGATGCTGCCCGAGGCGCCCTTCGAGCTGCGGCGCCTCGTCGACCGGCCGTGGTGGCGCGAGGTCGCCCTCTGGTGGCCGGAGGAGCGCGCGCTGATCGTGCCGGAGGCGGTGGCGACCGCGACGTACTACGGGCTCGGCCGGCCGCTCGGCGTCCACCCGATGCTGCGGCTGCGTCCCCCGTCGGGCCTGCGGGGCCTGGATCCCGAGCACGTCCTCGGCGGCCACGGCGCGCCCCTGCACGGACCGACGGCCCGGACCGCGCTCGCCGAGGCGCTCGCACGCAGCCGCGGCGATCTGCCGCGGTTCCTCCGTCGCCTGCCGGCGATGGCGCGCGAGCTGCGCTGAGCCGCAGCGGCCGCGAGCAGCGGGCGCCGAGAGCGCGAGCGCGCCTCGACGTCGCGAACGACCGCGTGCCCGCCGGCGTCGCGACGAGACGAGGAACGCCTGGGAGGACGGGAGCGCCGCGCGGGTCGGGGGCGCGAGGTGGCGGGCCCGTGCGCGGCCCGACGTCTCCGGCGGCGAGCGAGGCGTGCGTCGCGAGGCGCACGTCCACGGTGCGCCGTGCGTCGCCTGCGTGGGCGGCCCGCACGCGCGACGCGGGCGGCACCGGCCGGGGCAAGGGGCACGGGCCGAGCCTCCGGGGCCGGTCGCGACGGAACCGGTGTCCGGCGGCCCCGCCGACGCGTCAGAGCTTGCGGCCCGGGTTCATGATCCCCGCCGGGTCGAGGACGTCCTTCACCGCCCGCTGCGTGCGCCGCAGCACCGGATCGAGCTCCGCGGCGGCCTCGCGCTTCACGAGCCCGATCCCGTGCTCGCCGGTCAGCGCGCCGCCGAGCCGGTGGGCGATCTCGAGCATCGCGTGCGCCGCCTGCTCGGCCCGGGCGAGCTCGGCCGCGTCGTCGCGGTCGACGAGGACCGTCGCGTGGAGGTTGCCGTCGCCGGCGTGGCCCCACGAGGTGACCGGCACGCCGTGGCGCTCGCCGACCTCCTCGACCGCGGCCAGCGCCTCGCCGAGCCGGCTGGCCGGGACGACGAGGTCCTCCGAGAGCTTGCCGCCACGGGCGGCCGTCACGGCGATCGAGACGCCGTCGCGCCAGCGCCAGCGCGCATCGACCGCGGCCCGCTCGGTCGGCGATCGAACCGCGAGCGCGTCGGGGGCCAGCGCGGCCGCGAGCTCGCGCGCCTCCAGCGGCGCCACCGCCGCCGGACCGAGCGCCTCGACGAGCACGGCGAAGCCGGCGCCGTCGGGCAGGCCGCCCGGGAACGCCCCGGCGGACGCCGCGAGGGCCGGGCCGTCGAGGAACTCGAGCGCCGTCGGCACGACGCCGCAGGCGAGGACCGCCGCGATCGCCGCGAGGCCCGCCTCCCGGTCGGCGTAGAGCGCGATCGTCGGCAGCGCCACCTCGGGGGCGGGCTGGAGCTTCAGGGTCACCTCGGTGAGGACGCCGAGCGTGCCCTCCGAGCCGCAGAGCAGGCCGAGCAGATCGAGCGTCTCGACGTTCTTGCGGACCTCTCCGCCCAGCCGCACGCGCCCGCCGTCGCCGAGCACCGCCTCGACGCCGGACACCCACGCCCGCACCGGTCCGTGCTTG
>JALRCL010001040.1 GCA_023268575.1 Patulibacter sp. | reverse complement strand
TCGATCGTGGTTACCTGTCCCCTTACTTCATCACCAATCCGGAGAAGATGGCGGTCGAACTGGCCGATCCGTACATCCTGATCCACGAGAAGAAGCTGTCGTCGCTCCAGGCGATGCTGCCGATTCTCGAAGCGGTGGTGCAGTCGGGCCGTCCGCTGCTCATCATTGCCGAGGACATCGAGGGCGAGGCACTGGCCACGCTGGTCGTGAACAAGCTGCGCGGCGGCGTACGAGGTCCGCGCGCCGGTGAGCTGGGCGAGCTCCTCGTCGTTGAGGATCAGGCAGTCGACCTCGCTGATCGCCGCGACCAGGTCGTCGCGGGCGATGTCGATCCAGAGGTTCATCGAGTCCAGCGCGACCCACTTGGCGGCGGACGCCTGCGCGCGCACGGCGCGCTGGATCGCCGGCACGATGTTCGCGAGGAACAGGACCTCGGCACCGGCGCTCTCGGCGGAGAGCTTCGGCTCGAACGTCTCGAACACGCCGAGCTCGGTCGTGATCGTGTCGCGGGTGTTCAGGTCCTCGTGGTAGTGGCCCTTCCAGAAGAAGGTCTTGCCACCGGCCACGCGCTCGACGTCGTCGACGTTCGTCCCGCGGGTCGCCAGCAGCGCGACGTCCTCGTCGGTGTAGTCGTCGCCGACCGGGCCGACGACGCGCACGTCCGTGAAGAACGACGCGGCCTGCGCGAAGTGGAACGCCGCGCCACCGTGGATCCGGTCGCGGCTGTCGAAGGGGGTCGAGACGGCATCGAAGGCGATCGACCCGACGACGGTGACGGTCATGGCCGGCGACCCTACTGGGGGTCGCGGGCGGGGCGGCTGGCCCCTCCGCGGCGGACCGGACCCGCGCTCCGACGGGAGCCCCGCGCCGAGGGGCTCCCGGCACCGACGCGGCGAGCGGGCGGCTCCCGCGCCGCCGGCCCTCAGCGGAGGCGCCGGAAGGTGCTGAAGACCGGGCGCGGGGTGCCGCCGCGGCCGCGCAGGCCGGACTGCCAGGCGTGATCGGTGTCGCGCGGATCGCGCAGCCCGTACCACGTGAACGACCGGATCCCGTGGCGGCGGGCCAGCGTCCAGGCGCGACGCAGGTAGGTCGCCGCCGTCCGGCGCGGCACCGCGCGCGGGCCCGTCGTGCGCAGGGCGTACTCCGTCACGTGGATGTTGCGGGCGGCGCGCGCCGGCAGCTTGCCGGCCCGCGCAAGGGCCCGGAGCTGCCGCCGCACGGACGCGAGGTTGCCCGCGGTCCACTCGTCGGGGCGCGATCCGGGGGTCAGCGGGTTCGGGCGCCGGATGTCGTACGTGTGGACCGCGACGCCGTCGGCGAGCAGCATCCGGTCGCACGCGGCGGTGTCGCGGGGGATCCGGCGCCAGCGCTCGTCGAGGCACAGCGCCTTGCGCAGGAAGGCGCCGGGCGTCGTCGACCCGCCGCCGACGGCCGCCTGCGAGGACGTCTCGCCGACGAGGACGTCGACGTCGGGGTCGACCTCCTTCACCGCGTCGTAGGCGGCGTTGGAGAGCTTCACCCAGCTCGCCGCCTGCCGCTGCGGCCACATCGAGCGGAAGTTCGGCTCGTTGTACGTGAGGTACGCCGCGACCGGGGCGTCGTGCAGCGCCTCCGCGAGCGCCGTCATGAAGCGGCCGTAGCGGTCGATCATCGCCGGGGTCACGCGGAACGACGGCCGTCCGCGGGCGATCGGCGCGTAGACGCCGACGAGCAGCCGCGCGCCGATCGCCCGCGCCTCCTCGCCGGCCTGGAGGACCCGGACGACGTCGACGGGGTCCGGAGCGCGCCACTGCGGCGTCCAGCGCACGAGCGTCCGCACCCGGCGCACGCCGGCGCGCTCGGCGTCGCGCCAGAACGTCGCGCGGACGGCGGGGTCGGGCGAGGCGAGCATCTCGTCGTCCTGCAGGCCCTTGAGCATCGCCGAGGCCGGTGACGGGGCCACGGCCGGCAGGAGCGCGGCGAGGGCGAGGAGGACGACGGCGAGCGACCGGGGGGACATCGGCGCCCGACGGTACCCGCGGCCCGCTCCGGTCGCGCCGGTGCCCGTCGTCCTGGGCGCCGCGGCGGGCCCGTCGCCCGGCGATCGATGATCTAGCCTCGTCGCGTGCCCGAGACGATCCACGCGGTCCGCCAGCACGAGTTCGGGGGACCCGAGGTCCTGCGCCACGAGCCGGTGCCCCGGCCGGAGCCCGGCCCGGGCGAGGTCCGCGTCCGCGTCCGGCTCGCCGGGGTGAACTTCGCCGACACCCATGCGCGGGAGAACGCCTACGTCCAGAAGGCGCACCTGCCGCTCGTGCCGGGTCAGGAGGTCCTCGGCGTGCGGGAGGACACCGGCGAGCGCGTCGTCGCCCTGACGAAGGGTGGCGGAGCGTACGCCGAGGAGGTCGTCGTCCCCGAGGAGCGGTGCGTCGCGGTACCCGACGACCTCGCCGACGACCAGGCGCTCGGGCTGCTCGTCCAGGGCCTCACCGCGTGGCACCTGCACCGCACCGCGGCGCGGCTGGAGGGCGGCGAGACGGTCGTCGTGCACAGCGCCGCCGGCGGCACCGGCTCGCTGACCGCGCAGCTCGCCAAGCCGCTGGGCGCCGCGCGGGTCATCGCGACGGCCGGCAGCCCCGAGCGGCGCGAGGCGGCGCTCGCGCTCGGCGCCGACATCGCCGTCGACCCGGATCCCGAGGGGCTGACCGAGCGGCTGATCGAGGCCAACGGCGGGCGCCCGGTCGACGTCGTCGTCGACATGGCCGGCGGCCCGGGCTTCGACGCGTCGCTGCGGGCGCTCGCGCCGTTCGGCCGGATCGTCGTCTGCGGGATCTCGACGAAGGAGCAGAACGAGATCCGCACCGGCCACCTGCTGCGCACCTCGCGCGCGGTGGTCGGGTTCTGGCTCTTCCACTGCCTCGAGGATCCCGAGCGCCGCTACCGCGCGCCGCTGCAGGACCTCTTCGCCCGCGCGGCGCGGGGCGAGGTCGCCGTGCACATCGGCGGTCGTTGGCCGCTGGCGCAGGCCGCCGAGGCCCATCGGGCGCTCACCGGCCGGCGGACGACCGGCAAGCTCCTGCTGGACGTCCCCGGCTGAGCCGCGATCCGCGGCCGCCGCCGTCGCCGCCGACGGCCGGCGACAACGCCCCCGGAGGCGCACGTCACCGGCGCGGACCCGGACGACCGGTGCGAGCCACGCGATCGGCGGCGCGGGCGCGCGGCGGTCAGCCCGCGTCGACCGCGAACACCGCGCGGGCACCGGGGTGCTCCGTCACGGAGTAGATCCGGTTGCTGCCCGGCGCGTAGGTCAGGTCCTCGGGGCCGTGCGGCCAGTCGCTCGCCGTCAGCGACGAGGCGCCCCACGACCCCGTGTAGAGGTGCGCGTCCGAGCCGCTCGTGGAGAGGTACGCGCGATCGCCCCGGGTGACGATCCCCTGGACCCGCGGCACCGGGACCGCCCAGGTACCGGTCGGCGCGGTGGCGCCGCCGGCGGCGTTGGCGGCCAGGCGCGCGTCGCTCCCCAGCGGGTAGCGCGACGCGACGCCGCCGGTCGCATCGGCGCGGTACTCGCCGGTCACGAGGCTGCTCGTCGAGCGGTCGACGGCCACCGAGGAGAACGTCCGCTCGACCCCGCTCTGCGCGTAGACGCCGACCCGGGGCATGACGTACTTGTAGTCCGCCGCCTGGCAGACCGAGCCGGAGCAGCCCATCGCGCGCTTGCTGCCGGTGCGCACCCGGTAGATCCGGCGCGTGTCGTAGACGCTCAGCCCGGTGCCGGTCTCCGCGACGTAGAGCAGCGGGCCGACCCAGGCGATGCCGCCCGCGTGGCTGCTCGTGTGCGTGTAGAGCCGGCCCCCGGCGCGCGGCACGACGAGCAGCACGTGGCGGTACCGGGCCTGGGAGAGGTCCTCGGCGGTGATGAACGAGATCCGCACGCCGGGATGGATCGTCCCGGGGCCGCTGTCGCTCGGGTTCTTCGCGTACCAGCTGACGGCGAGGGCGCGGCGCCCGTCCACGAGCCCCGAGGCGGTCGCGTCGCCCGTGCCCGTGATGCCCTGCGGGTACCACTTGTCGGTGCTGGAGTCGCCGCCGTCGAAGGAGAACGCGGCCTTGATCCCGCGCGGGACCGGTCGCAGCGCGCCGACGCCGGGCCGCGTGGCGCGGTTCGCGTCCCGCAGGACCCCGCCGACGGAGACCTTCGGCAGGCGGCGGTCGATCCGGCGCAGCACGCGGGCGCTCTCCGCCTGGAAGCTCAGGCGGTGCGGAGCGGCGGAGCGCTCGGCGGCCGGGGCCTTCGCGGCGCCGGCGGGGGAGGGAGCCGCGGCCACGCCGGCGGTGGCGGCGATGGCCGCGAGCGGCACGAGGGCCGCGTGCCGGCGGCGACCGCGGGGGGAACGGTCGAGCAGGGGGAGCATCGTCCGAGCCTACGACTGCCCGGGCCCCTGCGGAGGTCGCTCTCATCGGCGTCTCATCGCCCGATCGGTCCGCCCGCCGCGCGGTGGACGGTCCGGGCGCATAGGATCGACCGGGATGACCGCGTTCGCCGACCTCGGCCTCTCCGCTCCCGTCCTGGAGGCCCTGCGCGACATCGGGTACGAGAAGCCGTCGCCGATCCAGGAGCAGGGCATCCCGCCGATGCTCGAGGGGCGCGACGTCATCGGGCAGGCCCAGACCGGCTCGGGCAAGACCTGTGCGTTCGGCGTGCCGATCTGCGAGTACGTCGATCCGTCCGATCCCGATACGCAGGCGCTCGTCCTGACCCCGACGCGCGAGCTCTGCATCCAGGTCACCCAGGCGATCCGCTCGTTCGGCGTGAAGAAGGACGTCGAGGTCGTCGCGACCTTCGGCGGCGCGCCGATCCGCGACCAGATCTCCCGCCTGCGCAAGGACGCCCACGTCGTCGTCGGCACCGTGGGCCGCGTGCTGGACCTCATCGACCGCGGGGCCCTGCAGCTCGGCTCGTGCCGCTTCGTCGTCCTCGACGAGGCCGACGAGATGCTCGACCTCGGCTTCCTCGAGGACGTCGAGAAGATCCTCCGCCGCACGCCCAACGGCCGTCAGACGGCGCTCTTCTCGGCGACGATGGCGCCGCCGATCCGCAAGCTCGCCGACAACTTCCTCTACGACCCCGTCCACGTGAAGGTCAAGGCCGACACGCTGACGGTCGACACGGTCGAGCAGTTCCGGGTCGAGGTCTCGTCGAAGGACAAGCCGGCGAAGCTCGCGGAGGTCATCGAGGCCGAGCGCCCGCGCCAGGCGATCGTCTTCTGCCGCACGAAGATCGGCACCGACCGGCTCTTCCGCCTGTTGAAGGACCGCGGCAACAACGTCCGCGCGCTCCACGGCGACCTCTCGCAGGGCCAGCGCGACGGCGTGATGCTGGCCTTCAAGGGCGGCCGCGTGCCGCTGCTGGTGGCCACCGACGTCGCGGCGCGCGGTCTCGACATCTCGACCGTCACGCACGTCGTGAACTACGACGTGCCGCGCTCGCCCGACACGTACGTCCACCGGATCGGGCGCACCGGCCGCGCCGGCGCCTCGGGCCGCGCGATCACCTTCGTCGAGCCGAAGCAGCAGCGCGAGCGCGAGGCGATCGAGGAGCACATCGGCATGACGATGACGCCCTGGGCGCCCGGTGCCACCACGAAGGCCGCGAAGGCGGCGGAGGCTCCGGCGCCGGCCGAGCCCACCGAGGTCGCGCCCGAGGGCGTCGCGGACGAGGAGCGTCCGACGCCGCGCCGCGTCCGTGGTCGTCGCGGGCGCAAGCCCCAGCTGCACCACGCCGCGGACGAGGCGGGCACGCGGATCCTGCTGGTCCCCGGCGCGGTCGACGGGCTGAGCGTCCGCGACGTCGTCGAGGCGCTGACCGAGGCGACCGGCCTGGACGGCGAGGCGATCCGCGAGGTCCGGGTGCTGGACCGGTTCGTCCTGGCGACCGTGCCCGCCGCGGACGCCGCCGCGGCGGTCGACGCCGTCGACGGGCACCGCGCCGGGACGGTCGAGCTCGGCGCCGAGCTGCTGCTGCCGTAGGCCGTCGCTCGGCGCCCGGGTGGCGCGCTGTGGCGGGGGTCGGCGGTACCATGGCCGCGTGACGTCCGCCCCGACGGATCCCTCCCAGACGCCCCAGGCCGACGGGTCCGAGCGCGCGTGCGAGCGCTGTGGCGCGCCCTGCGCCGCGGACCAGGAGTGGTGCCTGAGCTGCGGCGTGCGCCTGGCGCCGTCGAGCGAGAAGCTCCCCGGCATCCGCACCGCCGGCATGGCGATCGTCGTCGGCGTGCTGCTCGCGGGCGGCGCGGCGGCGGCCTCCTACGCCGCGCTGCGCGGCGACGCTCGCGACGCGGCCAACGCCCCGGCCTCGGCGTCCGGCACGCCGGTGGCGCAGGCGCCCGCGACGGTCACCGATCCGGTCCCGCCGTCGGCGTCGACGCCGGCCACGCCGCCGCCTGCGACGAGCACGCCCGCCCCGCCGCCCGCGAAGCCCGAGTCCGGGGACGCGACGACGGGCTCCTCGGGCTCGTCCGGATCCGGCTCGACCTCCTCGGGGTCCGGCTCGTCCGGGTCCGGCTCGACCGGGTCGGGCTCCTCCGGGTCCGGCTCCTCCGGATCGGGATCGTCGGGTGGCAGCTCGTCGGGGGGCGGCTCGTCCTCCGGGGGCGGCTCGTCCTCGTCGGGCACCGACAGCGGCCCGCTCCAGGCGCTGACGTTCGCCAAGGGGCAGGGCTCGCTCTACGACCCGGACGGCGTGGTCGCCGATCGCGGGGACGAGGGCGCCGCGATCGACGGCAGCAAGCGCACGGCCTGGACCGTCACCCTCAACGCCGGCCAGACCGGCGGCTACGGCTACGTCCTGGACTTCGACCGCGCGACCGCCGTGCGGCGGCTGCGGATCTACAGCCCGACCGACGGCCTCGTGGTGAAGATCCTCGGCACGACGAAGACCGACCTGCCGCCCGACGCGCTGGACAGCGGCTGGGACGCGCTGTCGACCGAGACGACGCTCAAGGGCGCCGCCAGCGGCAAGGGCATCGCGCTCAAGGAGGTCGGCGGTCGCAAGCGCGCCTACAAGCACGTCCTCGTGCTCGTGACGTCGGCGCCCGGCACCCCGGCGGGCGCGCAGATCAACGAGCTCGTCGCGTACGAGTAGCGCGGCGGGGCGCCGCCGCCCACGGGCTGCCGTCCCGGGCCGTCGCGGTCGCGCGGCGACGGTCCGCGCCCGGTCGTTATGGTCGGCCGACCGCGTGCTCCGGCGCGCGCTTCGTCTCAACGACCAGGAGAGCACCCCGTGAGCACTGCGACCATGAGCACGAGCGAGGGCGACATCGTCATCGAGCTGTTCGACGCCGACGCCCCGAAGACGGTGGCGAACTTCAAGAAGCTCGCCACGGACGGCTTCTACGACGGGCTCATCTTCCACCGCGTGATCGCGGACTTCATGATCCAGGGCGGCTGCCCGAACGGCACCGGCACCGGCGGCCCGGGCTACTCGTTCGAGGACGAGATCAACGAGCACAAGATCGTGAAGGGCTCGCTCGCGATGGCGAACGCCGGCCCGAACACGAACGGCTCCCAGTTCTTCATCGTCACGGCCGAGTCCACGCCGTGGCTCGACGGCAAGCACACGAACTTCGGCCGCGTCGTGGACGGCGAGGACGTCGTCCAGCGGATCGGCACCACGCCGACGGGCCCGCAGGACCGCCCCGTCACCCCGATCGAGATCACGAAGGTCGCGATCTCGGAGTAGCGCGAACGCGCCGTCGGCCGGACGCCGGCGGCGCCCGACGCCCGAAGGTGACGCCTGCGTCAGCTTCGGGCTACGGGTCGGTAGGGTAGGGGACGTCGTCCCCGACCCGAGGTCCCGAATGAGCACCCAGGAGCAGGTCACCGGTACGCGCGCGGCCGGTATGGAGCACGCCGGCCAGAAGCCCGTCATCGCCCCGGCGACCGGCGACACGATCGCGTGGGTCGACGATCTCGGGGCCGACGCCGCCGCGCCCGCCGCCGCCCGCGGCCGGGCGGTGCAGCCGGCCTGGGAGGCCCTCGGCTTCGGCGGTCGCGCCCGCGTCATGCGGCGCATGCAGAAGTGGGTGACCGACAACAGCGACGAGATCGTCCGCACGATCGTCGCCGAGACGGGCAAGGCCTGGGAGGACGCCTTCATCGCCGAGGTCCTCTACGCCGCCGCCGCGTTCGGCCACTGGGCCGAGCACGCCGAGGGGCTCCTGGCCGACGAGAAGGTCAAGACGGCCAACCCGCTCCTGAAGGGCAAGCGGATCGTCGTGCGCCACGCGCCGCTCGGCCTCGTCGGCGTCATCGCGCCGTGGAACTACCCCTTCACGAACGGCTTCGGCGACTGCGTCCCGGCGCTCATGGCCGGCAACAGCGTCCTGCTGAAGCCCGCGGAGAAGACGCCGCTGACCTCGCTGCTGCTCCTCCGCGGCCTGCAGGAGTGCGGGATGCCCGACGGCGTCCTGCAGGTGCTGACGGGCCGCGGCTCGGTGCTCGGCGAGGCGATCCTCGACGTCGTGGACATGATCATGTTCACCGGCTCGACCGCCGTCGGCCGCCAGATCGGCCGCCGCGCGGGCGAGCGGCTCATCCCCTGCTCGTTGGAGCTCGGCGGCAAGGACCCGTTCATCGTCTGCGCCGACGCGGACCTCGAGCGCGCGGCGAGCCACGCCGTCTACTACTCGATGTTCAACGGCGGTCAGACCTGCATCTCGGTCGAGCGCGTCTACGTCGAGGCCGCCGTCCACGACGAGTTCGTCGCGAAGGTCGTCGAGAAGGCGCAGGCGCTGCGCAACGAGGAGCCGACCGGACCGGGCGCCACCGACGTCGGCGCGCTGACGATCGCCTCGCAGGTCGACACGGTGCGCGAGCACGTCGAGGACGCGCGCAGCAAGGGCGCGCGGATCGCCGTCGGCGGCGAGGAGGCGGGCGGGTCCCGCCACGAGGGCGGCTGGTGGTACCCGCCGACCGTCCTCGTCGACGTCGATCACTCGATGGAGTGCATGACCGAGGAGACCTTCGGCCCGACGCTGCCGATCATGAAGGTCGCCGACGTCGAGGAGGCGATCCGGCTGGCCAACGACTCCCCGTACGGGCTGATGGCGTCCGTCTTCACGAAGGACGTGACGAAGGGCGAGCAGATCGCCCGCCGCCTGCAGGCCGGCACGGTCCACGTGAACGACGCGCTCGTCGGCTACACGGCGCTCGAGGCGCCGATGGGCGGCTGGAAGGACTCGGGGCTCGGCACGCGCCACGGGGCGGCCGGGATCCGCAAGTACACGCAGACCCAGACGCTCGTCGTCTCGCGCCTGCACCTCAAGCGCGATCCGCAGGTCTACCCGTACGACGGTCGGATCTACCGCCTGCTCGGGCGCGTGGCGAAGCTCGTCTACGGCCGCGGCGCGCGGGACTGAGGACCTGGTTCGGCATGCGGTGGTGATGCGGGGCGGTCGCTGACCGAGCGTCGCGCCGACCGGGTCCGAGAGCCGGCCTGGTGCGCCGACCGAGGATCCGGTCGGCGCGCGGGGATGCGTTGGCGGCCGCATCCGTGCGCCGCGTCGTCCCGAACCAGGTCCTGAGCCGCGGCCCGGGCCGCTCGCCCGCACCGGCCGGCCCGGGTCCGGGCCGCGTCCGGGGCCGGACGGGCTGTCCCGGAGCGCGCTCGCACGGCCACGGGCCCGACCGCGCCGACGGGCGCGTCGGGCGGCCAGCGCCGGTGGTCGCGTCCCATCCCGGGAGGGTCGCGCGCTGGCGGGAAACCATGACGGTCGCGTCACCTTCGCCGCTATGCTCGGTCGAAGGGTCCTGGGGGACCGCCTGCAGCCGACCCCGGACCGCCGTCACGAGGAGACGCGATGAGCACCCAGGAGACCGCCGCCCCGACCACCAGCGCCGCGCCCGAGGCGCCGGATGCGCCCCAGATCGCGGTGATCGATCCCGCGACCGGGCGGGTCGTCCAGCACGTTCCGGACCTCGATGCCGAGGCCGTCCGCCGCGCGGCCGAGCGGGGCCGGGCCGTGCAGCCCGCCTGGGCGGCGCTCGGCTTCGAGGGTCGCGCGCGGATCCTCCGCCGCGCCCAGAAGTGGGTCGTCGACCACCGCGAGGAGATCATCCGGACCGTCGTCTCGGAGACGGGCAAGGTCTGGGAGGACGCGCAGCTGGCCGACTACGGCTACGGCGCCGCGGCGTTCGGCTTCTGGGCCGACAACGCCGAGAAGTACCTCGCCGAGGAGCGCGTGAAGAGCGCCTCGCCGATGTCGAAGGGCAAGAAGCTCCTCATCCGCTACGAGCCGCTCGGGCTCGTCGGCGTCATCGGCCCGTGGAACTACCCGCTGGCGAACTCCGTCGGTGACGCGATCCCGGCGCTGGCGGCCGGCAACAGCGTCCTGCTGAAGCCCTCGGAGGAGACGCCGCTCACCTCGCTGCTCATGGAGCGCGCGCTCCTGGAGTGCGGCATGCCGGAGGGCGTCTTCCAGGTCGTCACCGGTCGTGGTCAGACCGGCGCGGCGCTCATCGACGTCGTCGACATGATCATGTTCACCGGCTCCACGCGGACCGGCAAGCTCGTCGCGAAGGCCGCGGCCGAGGCGCTGATCCCGTGCTCGCTGGAGCTCGGCGGCAAGGACGCGATGGTCGTCCTCGCGGACGCCGACCTCGACCGCGCCGCGAACCAGGCCGTCTTCTACTCGATGTTCAACGCGGGCCAGACGTGCGTCTCGGTCGAGCGCGTGTACGTCGAGGCGCCGGTCTACGACGCGTTCGTCGCGAAGGTCGTCGAGAAGGCCCGCACGCTGCGCAGCGGGGTCCAGCCGAGCGGCCCGGGCGCCACGGACGTCGGCGCGCTGACGTTCCCGCCGCAGCTGGACACCGTGCGCCGGCACGTCGACCAGGCCCGCGAGGCCGGCGCGACGATCGCCGTCGGCGGCAACCCGCCCGAGGGTCCCGGGCTGTTCTATCCGCCGACGGTCCTCACGAACGTCGACCACTCGATGGCGGCGATGACCGAGGAGACCTTCGGTCCGACGCTGCCGATCATGAAGGTCGCCGACGTCGAGGAGGCCATCAAGATGGCCAACGACTCGCCCTACGGCCTGATGGCCTCGGTCTTCACGAAGGACGCGGAGAAGGGCGAGGCCGTCGCCCGCCGCCTCGAGGCCGGCATGGTCCACGTGAACGCGGTCCTCATGGGCTACCTGTCGCTCGAGCTGCCGATGGGCGGCTGGAAGACGTCCGGCGTCGGGTCGCGCCACGGCGTCGGCGGCATCCGGAAGTACACGAAGACGCAGTCGATCGTCGTCTCGTCGCGGATGAACCTCAAGCGCGAGCCGTACGAGTACCCGTACACGGGCACGGGCTACAAGCTCGTCGGCGCGCTGAACAAGTTCCTCTACGGTCGCGGCCGCCGCGACTGAGGGCGCCGTCCCCGGTCGACGCCGGGGGCGGTCGCGCGGACCGCACCGTCTGCACCGGGAACCCGTTCCTCGGTGACTCGAGTCGTCTGGAGCGAGATTCCGGTCCTGGGTGACTCGAGTCGTCTGGAGTGGGATTCCGGTCCTGGGTGACTCGAGTCGTTTGGAGCGAGATTCCGGTCTTGGGTGACTCGAGTCGTCTGGAGCGGGATTCCGGTCCTGGGTGACTCGAGTCGTTTGGAGCGGGATTCCGGTCTTGGGTGACTCGAGTCGTCTGGGACGCGGGGGTCAGGTGGCCGGGGCGGGGCGCGGGGCGACTGCCGGGCGGGCGGGCGCCGCGGGCGGCCGCAGGGCCTCGAGCCCGGCGCGCAGCAGGCGGTGCGGGTCGTCGTCGCGCAGG
>JALRCL010000934.1 GCA_023268575.1 Patulibacter sp. | reverse complement strand
CCGCGAGATGGGGCCCTACATGTGGGGCTACATCATCAGCGCGAAGGTCGGGTGCGGCCTCGTGGCCGAGCTCGGCTCGATGCGGATCAACAACGAGTTCGACGCCATGTCGTCGTTGGGCATCAACCCGATGCGCTATGTCGTGGCGACGCGCCTGATGGCCTGCATCATCGCCTTCCCGCTCATCTACATGGTGGCGATGGCCTTCCACAACCTCGCCAACCAGCTGATCATCATCAACCAGATCGGCGAGGTGTCACTGGGTGGTTGGGAAGGCGTCCACTACCTCTTCTTGAGACCGCTGGACTTCTTCTACTCCGAGATCAAGATCATGGTGATGGGCATCGCGATCGTCCTGGTCGCCATGTACTACGGGTACAACGCCCGTGGTGGGCCCGTCGGGGTGGGGACCGCGACCGCACGGTCGATGATCCTCAACCTGATCCTCGTCCACGTCATCGGGTCGACCTTCACGATGGTCTTCTGGGGTCTGAACCCGTCCATGCCGGTCGGAGGCTGACAACCACATGCACGCAGTTCGCAGGGTGGTCCTCGACCGCCCCTGGGTGCTCATCCTGGCCGCGCTCGTCGTCGCGTTCGCCTGGTGGGTGCTCCAGACCCGCAAGCAGGACCACACCGTCCGCGCCGCGTTCGCCTCGGGCGTGAGCCTCGTCCCCGGCCTCGACGTCCAGATCGACGGCGTCGACGTCGGCAAGGTCGAGAAGGTGAAGTACGAGGACGGCCAGGCGCTGGTCGACCTCGGCATCTCCGACTCCTCCGCGTGGCCGCTGCACCAGGGCACGAAGGCCGAGATCCGGTTCGGCACCACGGTCGGCAACGGCACCCGCTCGGTGTCGCTGCACCCGGGGCCGACGAACGCGCCCGAGATCCCGGACAACGGGATCATCGCCCGCAAGGACACGATCACCCCGGTCGAGTTCGACCAGATCTTCGACACGCTCGACGCGAAGACCCGCCAGCGGCTGCGCGCGGCCTCCCAGGGCACCGCCGACGCCGTCGACGGCCGCGAGGCCCGGATCAAGTCCGCGCTGAAGAGCGCGCCGGGCGCGACCGAGACGGTCAACGGCGTCCTCGGCGAGCTCGCGGCCGACGGCGACGCGCTCCAGGGCCTCGTCGCCAACGGCGACCGGGTCACCGGGACGCTCGCCCGCCGGCAGGAGACGGTCTCCGACCTCGTCTCCGTCGCAGCGCAGACGTTCAGCGCCTTCGGGTCGCGGACGCAGCAGATCCGCGCGTCGCTGGACCGCTTCGCGCCGATGCTCGACGACACGAAGTCGATCATGGCGCGGCTCGACACGAGCCTCGACAAGGCCGACTCGCTGCTGCAGGCCGTGCAGCCGGGGGCCAAGCAGCTCCCGTCGCTGGCCCGCGAGGCCGGCCCGGCGCTCGTGCAGCTCCAGGACACCGCGCCGACGGCGGCGCGCACGCTGCGGACGGTCCGCGACGTCTCGCCCGACCTGTCGCAGCTCCTCGACGTCGCGACGCCGTTCATGGCGCCGGCCGCGAAGGCCGTCGACCAGCTCGCGCCCGCGATGCACTGCATCCGCCCGTACGCGCCGGAGATCGCGGGGTGGGCCAGTACGTGGGGCGGCTTCAGCCAGAACTACGACACGGTGTCGCACTACCCGCGGATCCACGTCCGCGAGGGCGCCACGTCGGTCAACGGGTTCCTGCCGAACTCCGAGCTCTTCACGAGCCTCTCGAAGCTCGGGATCGCGGACTACAAGTACGCGATGCCGCGGCCGCCCGGGCTGAACGCCGGCAAGCCGCAGTTCCTGCCGGAGTGCGGCATCACGAAGGACGCCCTCGACGCGACCAAGGACCCGGAGAAGCCATGAGCCGTCCCTCTCCCAACCGGGCGTCGCGGGCGGTGGCCGTCGGCGCCGTCACGGCGGGCGTCGCGGTCGCGGCCGTCCTCGTCGCCACCTCCGGCGACGACGGCGACGCGTACGTCGTCAAGGCCGAGTTCAAGGACGCCGCCGGTCTGCGCAAGAACTCCGACGTGAAGATCGCCGGCGTGCCGGCGGGCCGGATCTCGGACATCCAGCTGACCCCGCGCGACACCGCGCTGGTGACGATGAAGCTCGACTCCGGCAAGGGCAACACGCTCGTCGGAGCGGGCGCCACCGCCGACGCACGCCCGGTGAACCTCCTCGGCGAGAAGTACGTCGACCTGAACCCGGGAGATCTCGAGCGGCAGGAGCCGTCCGAGACGACGATCCCGACGTCGCGGACCGACGCACCGGTCGAGCTGGACCAGGTGCTGAACACCCTCGACCCGACGACCCGCGGGCAGATGCGCGTCCTCATCAACGAGGCGGGCATCGGCATGGCCGGCCGCTCGGAGGACTTCAACGCGATCCTCGACCGGATGCCGCCCACGCTGCGGGAGGCCCGCAAGCTCGTGGCGTCGTTCGCCACGGACCGCGACCAGCTCCGGCGGCTCGCCGACCAGGGCGATCGCGTCCTGACGTCGTTCCACGCCGGACGCACCGACCTCGCCGACCTCATCGACTCGGCGGAGCGGACCTTCGCGGTGACCTCCGCGGCCCGCGAGGACCTCGGCCGGACGCTCGATGCCGCACCGGCGTCGCTGCGCCAGCTGCGAGCGACGCTCGAGACGCTGCGCACCGCCAGCGGCCGGCTCACGCCGGCGGCGGCGGAGCTGCGCCGGACGGCCGGCCCGCTGGCCGGGTCGCTGGAGCGGCTGCCGAAGCTCGCCGACGACGCGGCGCCGACGCTGAAGACGGCGAAGGACGTCGCGCCCGCGATCACGAAGCTCGGGCAGCAGGCGACGCCGTCGGTCCAGCGGCTCGAGACCCCGGCGCGGGAGCTCGAGCGGTTCTCGACGTTCTTCACGCCGCTGAGCACCGCGCTGGCCACCCAGACCAACCCGCTGCTGCGGGTCCTGGAGGGCTGGACCCGCACGATCCAGCTGCGCGACGGCGTCGGCCACGTCTTCCGGACGGAGGCGGTGGCCGACGAGGAGCTGCTGAAGCGGCTCGTCGACGGCTTCACGACGAAGCCCGACGGCGATCGTCCGCAGGACCCCGGACCGTCCCCGGGAGCGGAGGGCACCCCGCTGGCGCGCCGCGCGCCGGCCCGTGGCGGCGCGCCGAAGCTCGAGCGCGACGCCCAGGGCGCGGGCGAGGCGACCACGACCACCGGCGCCGCGGCGGCGACCTCGACGACGCCGGACCGCTCGTCCTGGCTGACCGAGGCACCGAGGGAGCTCGTGACCGGACTGCTCGACCGACTGGGGGCGCGATGAGCCGCAACCGTTCTCCGCGGCGAGGGCGCGCGGCATCGCGCGACCTCCCACGGCCCGTTCTCTGGACGATCGGCATCGGCGGCATCCTCGCCGTCGTCGTGATGTTCCTCGTGGGCTACAACGCCCCGAACTCGATCCCCGGCAAGAAGTACTTCACCGTCAAGGCCGCGTTCGACCACGCGAACAACCTGACGGGCCACTACCAGGTGCGGATCGGCGGCCGGAACGTCGGCCAGGTCCTGCGCCCGAAGGTCGTCGACGGGAAGGCCGTCGTCGAGCTGCAGATGAACCCCGACGTCGAGCCGCTGCGCTCCGACTCCACGGTGCGGGTCCGCCCGCGCTCGCCGATCGGCGTGCGGTTCGTCGAGCTGACGCCCGGGACGAAGGGCGAGCCGCTGAAGGACGGCGATCTGATCCCGGCCACCCAGACGTCGGCCGCGACCGAGCTCGACACGACCCTCAACACGTTGGACGCCGAGCGGCGCGAGCGCGTCCAGGACCTGCTCGCCGGCTTCGGCGGGGGCGTCGCGGGCCGCGGCGAGTCGATCGGGGACCTCCTCGAGAAGGGCGCGCCGGGCCTGAACGCCATGGCCCGCCTGGCGAAGCCGATCAACGACCGGCCGAACGCGGCCCGCGGATTCATCTCCGGCTCCGAGGGCGCCGCGGCGGCCGCGGACCCGGTGCGCGAGACGATCCGCCGGGGCTTCGGCCAGGGCAGCGCCGCCCTCGACGCGTTCGCCGACAACGGCGAGGCGCTGAAGGAGACGCTCCGTGAGGCGCCCGCCGCGCTCGCGAGCCTCCAGACGGGCATGCGCCAGGCCGATCCGCTGCTGCGCGAGGTCCGGGCGCTGTCCCGCACGTCGCTGGCGGCGCTGCGTCCGGCGCCCGCCGGCCTCCGCGAGCTCAACCGGCTCCAGGACGAGGCGACGCCCGGCCTGAAGGCCGCGCGGAGCACGCTGACGAAGGTCGACGAGGCCACGGACCCGACGATCGACCTGCTGCAGACGATCGATCCGATCCTGCCGGCGGCCAGCGAGGCCCTCGCCACGAGCCTGCCGATCATGGACCGGCTCAGCGAGCACGAGTGCGACATCGCCTACTTCGCCGAGACCTGGGGCAGCATGCTCGGGTTCGGCATCCCGGGTGGCGAGAAGAAGATCGGCTCGATCAACTCGCTGCGGCTGAACCTCATCCCGAGCGAGGAGTCGGTGGCCGGCTCCACCGGCAAGTCCGGCTCGGTGGCGTCGAACCCGTACCCGGCGCCGTGCACCGTCAAGGACGACGCGAAGGGACGCCGATGAGCATCGTCCGCGCCTACCGGCCGGGGCGCCATCGCCCGCGGCCGCTGCGGGCAGGCGTGATCCTGGCCGCCATCCTGGTCGTGCTCCTGTACGCCGGGTACTCG
>JALRCL010000738.1 GCA_023268575.1 Patulibacter sp. | reverse complement strand
GGAGATGGTCTCCTTCACGAAGAACCAGGTGCTGCAGCAGGCCGGTACGGCGATCCTCGCGCAGGCCAACCAGGCCTCGCAGGGCGTCCTCTCGCTCCTGCGCTAGCGCCACGGCGCTCGGCCGAGGCCGGGCGCCGGACGGACCGGGGCGCGTGCGACGCGCCTCCGAGGGCCGGGCCACGACGCGCCGCGGAGGGCACGATCCGCACGCGTCGGCGCACGGTGCCCCGGGACGCGGCGCCGCGCGGCGCCGCCGACGCAGGGCGTGGGAGCCCGACGCCGCTCGGCCTGCGGGCCGCGACGGCCACCGGCCGTCCCACGCTCCTCGCGCCGGCCCGCCGCCGCCGTCGTCCCGCCGTCCGTCCGGCGCGCCGCCCCGGCGAGCGCCGCACGAGCTCCAGCGGCCCCGGCCGGTGATCCCCCCGACCGGCCGTCGGGCCCGGAGACCGCGGCGCTGCCCATCCCGCCGCGTCGTCCCCCCAACCCCCCCCCAGAACCCACGGATCGCCGGCCCCTGACGGCGAACGCCGGTCCTCCCGGCGTCGCGGGCGTCCAGACGCTCCTGGACGCCCGCGTCCACCGGGCTCAAGGCCCCTGCCGGGCCGCCGATGACCCGGCCATGGCGCTGCGTCTGCCCGCCGATCTCGCCGCGTCCCCGGCCCCGCCGGTCGACGCGCCACCGGTCGCCGTACCGCCGCCCGCCGGACCCGTCGCGCTCGCGACGTGGCGCGCCGCATGGGCCGCCGCGGAGCAGGAGGCGCCGCCGCGCCGCCACGCCCGCCGGCTGCGCCTGATCGAGGAGCTGCTCCGTCCCGAGGGCGCCGATCGGCCCGCCGACCTCGCCGCGCGGCTCCTCGCGCTCGCCGATGCGCTCGTCGCGGCGCTCGAGGACGAGCCGCGCGAGCCGCTGCTCCTGAACCACGCCGGCGTCGCGCTCTACGAGCTCGGCGCGCTGCGCGGCGCCGACGCGCTCTTCCGCGCGGCCGAGCGCCTCGACCCGCAGCTGCCGTTCGTCGCCGCGAACCGCGCCGAGATCCGGCGGCGCCGCGCGGCCGGACTCGGCGGGGTGGTCGCGCTCGACGCCCCCGCGGCCCGTCGGCTGAAGGTCCTCGGCGAGCGGGCCCGCCGGATCGCCGCGCGTGCGCGGCCGGCCGAGGGGTTGACGCTGTCGCTCTGCATGATCGTCCGCGACGAGGAGGCGATGCTGCCGGCGTGCTTGTCCGCGGTCGCCCACGCCGTCGACGAGCTCGTGATCGTCGACACCGGCTCGGTCGACCGCACGGTCGAGATCGCCGAGTCGTTCGGGGCGCGCGTCCTGCACCACCCGTGGACCGGCGACTTCGCCGAAGCGCGCAACGTCTCCTTCGACGCCGCCACCGGCGATTGGCTGCTGTACCTCGACGCCGACGAGGTGCTCGTCGACGACGACGCACAGCGCCTGCGCGCGCTGACCGGCCACGTCTGGCGCGAGGCGCTCTACCTGCGCGGCGCGAGCCACACCGGCGACCTGGACGACGGGACCGCCGTCACGCACGACTCGCTGCGCCTCTTCCGCAACCGGCCCGGTCGGCGCTTCGCCGGGCGCCTGCACGAGCAGGTCCAGGGGCTCGAGGAGCTGACGCCCGACCGCTACGCGGTGACCGACGTGCGCTTCGAGCACTACGGCTACCTCGGCGAGGTGCGCGCCGCGAAGGGCAAGCGGACCCGCAATCGCGATGCGCTCGCCGCCCAGCTCGCCGACGGCGACCGCTCGCCGTTCGTGCGGTTCAACCTCGGCATGGAGCACCGCGCCGAGGGCGAGCAGGAGGAGGCGCTCGTCCAGTTCCGCGGTGCGTGGGAGGACCTGCGCGGGGTGCCCGACGGCGAGCGCCTCGGCTTCGTCCCGATGCTCGCCCTGCACCTCGTCGACGCGCTGCACGTCACCGGTCGGCGCGCCGAGGCCGCCGAGCGGGCTCGCGAGGTGCTCGAGCGCTACCCCGGCTTCACCGACGTCGTGCACGTCGAGGGCGCGCTCGCCCTCGACGCCGGTGACCTGGCGACCGCCGAGGCGCGCTTCCGCCGCTGCCTCGAGCTCGGCGACGCCCCGAGCGCGATGTCCGGCTCGGCCGGCGCCGGGACGTTCCTCGCGGCCCGCGCGCTCGCCGGCGTGCTGCAGCGCCAGGAGCGCCGGCGCGAGGCGATCGACCTGCTGGAGGCCACGCTGCGCGAGCACCCGCGCCATCTGCGCACGGTCGAGGACCTCGCCCTGGCGCTGCGTGCCGACGGGGTGGCGGCCGACGAGGTCGTCGCGCGCGTCGCCGCGACCGGCGTGGGCGAGCATCCCGTCGCCCGGTACCTGCTCGGGCGCGCCCTGCTGCGCACCGGGGCCGTGGCCGGGGCGGAGGCCCAGCTGCGGACCGCGCTGGCGGGACGACCCGGATCGGAC
>JALRCL010000700.1 GCA_023268575.1 Patulibacter sp. | reverse complement strand
CGTCACGGTCGTGCGCTTCAGCCAGATCATCACCCACCCGCCGGGCTTCACCGACGCGCGGCTGGGCATCGGCGGCGCGCAGAACTAGCGCGCGGACCGCGTCGACGGTCCGTCCACCACGCGCAACTTCGCCGCGCGCGTCGGGTTCACTCGGCATCGAGCCCGGTCGTCCGCCGGGCGCATCCCCCGAAGGAGGACCCGATGGACCGTCGCCGCGCGCTCGCGCTCGTCACCCCTGCGTTCGCCGTGCTCGTCTCCGCCCCGGCGGCGATCGCCCAGCCAGCGGCGACGACCTGGGAGGGCTGGGACGCTCCGGGACCGATCGGGGTCGGGGACCCCGCCCACGTCGCGGCGAGCGGACCGGCGACGGCGGTCGTCGGGTCCGACGTGCGGGACGGCGCCGTGGCCCTCGCCGTCCTCGACCCGGAGGGCTCGCGCGTCGGTCGGGTGGAGGTCAACGCCTCGACCGGCGGCGCGTTGCGGCTCGCCGTGCAGCGCCCGGGACGGATCCTGCTGGCGGACGGGTGCCGCGTGCGCTTCTCCGACGATCGCGGCTCGACCTGGGCGGGGGACGCGCTGCCGAGCTGCACGCCGAGCACGACCGCGCCGTCGCTCGCCGTCGCCGACGACCAGGCCGCGTTCGCGTCGGCCGCGGACCGCACCTGGCGCACGCTCGACGGCGGAGCGACGTGGCAGCTCGCGAACGTCGGCGATCGCGGCCCCGACGTGGCGCTGGACGCCGATCGCGGCGTGCGGATCGTGGCGGCCGGTCCGAGCGCCAAGGCGCTGCAGCGGAGGGAGAGGAAACGAACGCCGTTCATGCCGCATCCGTTTGCAACTCTCGTGCCAATCCTCGATAAACATTTTATTACCTATGAATCAGCGACTTGCAAAGTCTATCAAATCCGCGCCGCACTTGCGGTTGGTCGTCAAAGCCCATTCAGACCCCATCCAGCGGGGAATTTTCCCCAACTCCACGTGCCTCTGCGGACATCTTAAGTCGGTAGCGGATCACGTCCCGGGAAACGCCTAGCAGGCGGGCGGCCCCGGAAACGTTGCCGCCCGCCTGACGCAGGGCCCGCTGGACAATCTCGTCGATCGCCCGTTCAAGGGAGAATCCGGTTTCCGGAAAGACGAAATCCGGGGTCAGGCAACCCGCTTCGAGGACACCTGGGCCGCCCCCGTGCCCAGTCCCACCGCCAAGATGAGGGAAACTCAGTCACGCCTCACCTCCAAACACTACCGCCCGCTCAATCTCGTGCGCGAGCTCCCGCACGTTACCCGGCCAGCGATGGGCGAGCAGTCGGCGGCGTCCCTCCGCCGGAATCCCGTCCGGTTTGACACCGTAGCGACGGGCCACGCGGCGCAGCAGTTCCTCCGCGAGGTTGACGATGTCCTCGCCGCGCTCCCGTAGCGGCGGCAGGCGCACCCGGAAGAGGTCGAGGCGCTGCCGCAGGTCCTCTCGGAAGCGACCGCTCGCGACGAGGGCGCCCAGATCGGCGTTGGTGGCCGCGATGATGCGCGCGTCCACGGGCACGGGCCGGGAAGCGCCCACCCG
>JALRCL010000359.1 GCA_023268575.1 Patulibacter sp. | reverse complement strand
GGACCGTCGCGCCCCGTGGCGTGGGCACCGTCGCCGGTCCTCGGCGGCGGCGCGCCCCGTGGTCGGCGGAACGGGGCTCAGGCGGTCCCGACCGCGGAGGCGTCGGCATCGCGCCCGCGACGCGACTCGCCCGAGCGCTCCTGCGCCCAGGCGTGGATGACGTCGCGCACCGAGACGACCCCGACGACGTCGGCCCCGTCGACGACCATGAGATGGCGGAACCGCCCACGGGCCATCGCGTCGGCGGCGTCGTCGAGCGACCACTCCGGGGACGCGTAGACGACGGAGGAGCCGACGTGGTCGCCGACGTGGACGGCGTCGAGGTCGAGGCCCTGCGCGACGGCGAGCAGCACGTCCCGCTCGGTGATGATCGCGTGGCCGTTGCCGTCGGGATCGTGCACCACGGCCGAGCCGACCTTCCGCGCGGCCATCTGCGACGCGGCCTGACGCAGCGTGTGCGCGGGGCCGACCTCGAGGATCGTGGTGGTCATCGCGTCGCGTACGAGCATCGCGGCGGGTCTCCTGGTCGTGGGCGTCGTCTCGTGCCGATCCGCACAAGTACCGTCATCCTACCGCTCGTCGCAACGCCTGGCGAGCCCCGCGGGGCGCCGATCGTGCGAGCGGCAACGCGCCAGGATGTCCGGCGGTTGATCCGGCGCGGCGGGTCGCCCGTACCCATCACGACATGCAGCGCCCCGACACGATCTTCATCCGGACCGCGCTCTACGAGGAGGCACTGTCCATCCTCGAGCAGGAGTACGCGTCCGACCTCACGGTGGCCGAGCTCGCCGGTCGCGTGGCGTGCTCCTGCCGCCAGCTGCAGCGCTCCTTCCAGGAGGTCGGCGGCACGAGCTTCCGCACCGCCTTGACGGGCATCCGCATGGACCGCGCGGCGGAGATCCTCGCCAGCGGCCCGGTCTCGGTCCGCGACGCGGCCCGCCAGGTCGGCTACCGGCAGCCCGCGCAGTTCGCCAAGGCGTTCCGCCGGCACCACGGGATGTCTCCGTCGCAGTACCGGGTCCGCCGCCACATCGGCCGCCTCGGGACGCTGCGCGAGTCGCTGCAGCGCCCGGTCGAGGCGGCCTGACGGCCCGCCGCGGCGCGCGCCGACCGCGCGCGCCCCGCACCGTCGGCGGCCCAGGCGTCCGTGCCCGTGCCGCTTGACTTCATTTTGTAAAGTATTGGGCAGAGCGCGCCGCACGTCGCGTCGCGCGTCCGGATCGACGAGGATCTCCACATGCCCGACCCCGAGAACGTCATCGTCATCGGCAGCGGACCGGCGGGGTACACCGCCGCGCTGTACACCGCGCGCGCCGAGCTCGAGCCGCTCGTGATCGAGGGCTGGAACTGGGGCGGTCTGCTCCAGCAGACGACCGACGTCGAGAACTTCCCCGGCTACCCGAAGGGAATCCTCGGGCCGGACATGATGCAGGACCTCCGCGATCAGGCGGAGCGGTTCGGGGCGCGCCTGCAGACGGAGCAGGTCACGAAGGTCCAGCTCTCCGACGAGCCCGGCGGCCTGCACTCCGTCTGGGTCGATGACACCGAGCACCGCACGCGCACGGTGATCGTCGCCACCGGCGCCGAGCACCGCAAGCTCGGCGTGCCCGGAGAGGACGAGCTCGGCGGCCGCGGCGTGTCGTACTGCGCCACGTGCGACGCCGCGTTCTTCAAGGACCGCGACACGCTCATCGTCGGCGGCGGGGACAGCGCGATGGAGGAGGCGATCTTCCTCGCGAAGTTCGGCCGCTCGGTGACGATCGTCCACCGTCGCGACGAGTTCCGCGCCTCCGCGATCATGCTCGACCGCGCGAAGGCCGTCGACAACATCACCTTCCGCACGCCCTACACGGTCGCGCGCTTCGAGGCCGCCCCGGGCGACGGCTTCACGCCGCTGCAGCAGGTCGTCCTCCAGCACGTCGAGACCGGCGAGGAGGAGACGCTCGAGATCGCGGGCGCGTTCATCGCGGTCGGCCACGACCCGCAGAGCGAGCTCGTCCGCGGGCAGCTGGAGCTCGACGACGAGGGCTACGTCGTCGTCGACGGCGTCACGACGCAGACGACGCGGCCGGGCGTCTTCGCCGCCGGCGACCTCATCGACCCGTCCTACCGCCAGGCGATCACCGCCGCGGGCTCCGGCTGCAAGGCTGCCCTCGACGCCGAGCGCTACCTGCGCGACGTGCCCCGGGCCGAGCAGGGCACCGGCGCCGCGGCGGCCGCCGCCGAGGCCGCCTAGGCGACGCCCACCGCAGGACGCCCGCCGCCGGACCGCCCGGCGGCGGGCGCGCGCTCGCCCCGCCGGCCGTCGGGTGGACCGCGACGTCCAGCAGGAGGTCGTGGCACCATGGAGAAGGATGTCGATCGATCCCGGTCGATCGTCCGGAGCGGTGGCACCGCCCGGCCGTCGGGATCGACTGCAACGTCGATGCCGGGGCGATACCTCACGCCGTCCCCGGTGTTCTACGAGGTGACCATGGCGATGGAACAGCACACGTACAGCTTCCCCAAGGTGACGCCCTGCGACCCGCGCGAGTTGCGCGAGGACCTGCGCGCCGCACGGCGCGACTCCGTCGCCAGCGAGCGTCAGCGCGAGGCCGATCGCGCGCAGCGGCGCCCGGCCACCGTTCGTCGCGACGGCTGAGCGCCTCGAAGCCCCCCGACGGTCAGCGGCGCCGGCGCCCCGCCGACGCTCCGCCGTCGTCGGCGAGGGCGACGAGCTCCCGCACCGCGACCTGGACGCCCTCGGCGAGCACGTCGAGGTCGTCGAGCTTGTCCAGGTCTCCGAGGAGGCCGAACTCCGCCGTCCCCGCGTAGGAGGTCACGGCGATCGCCAGCGAGCGGCCGGGGGAGAGGAACGGCACCGGCACCATGCGCTCCATCCGCCGGCCCAGCAGGTACATCGCCTGCTGCGGGCCCGGGATGTTCGTGACCAGCAGGTTGAAGCGGTTCGTCGCCAGCGGCAGCCGGGAGGCCTGCGCGAGCACTGTCGGCGGCGAGAACCCGTCGGCCGCCACGAGCTCGCTGGCGCCGACCGGTCGCCGACCCGCCAGCGCCTCGGAGGTCGCCCGGCGGATCTGCTCCAGCCGCGAGCGCGGGTCGGGCTCGCCGACCGGCAGCGGCGCGTAGGTCAACGCGATCGGGCGCGGGTCCGGCCCGTCGCCCTCGATCGCCACCGGCACGGCCGCGCGCAGCTCGACGCCGGCCGTCCGGAGGCCCCGGCCCTCCATCCAGTGGCGCACCGCGCCGCTGACCACCGCGAGCACCGCGTCGTTGACGGAGCCGCCGAAGGTGTCCTTCGCCCGCTTCAGGTCCGCCAGGTCCACGGTCGCCCGCGCGATCCGCCGGTGGGGGCCGATCGGCACGTTCAGCGGCGACGGCGGCGCGGAGGCCGGACCCATCCCGAGACGCGCCGCCACTGCGCCCGACGTCGCCCGCAGGCGGCCGGCGGCCTCCAGCGGCCGGCGGACGCCGTCGACGACGGCCCGCAGCGGTGCCGTCAGCACCCGCCGGCCGGCACTGCCGATCGAGGAGGCGACGAGCTGGGCGGTCGACGGAAGCGGCGGCGCGAGCCAGCTGTCGACCACGCGCTCCGGATCCGGCGCGCGCTCCGCGTCGAGCAGCGCGGTCATGAGGTCGACCGCGTGGATCCCGTCCACGAGGGCGTGATGGGACTTCGTGACGACCGCGAAGCTCCGGGCGTCCACCGCCTCGACGAGCCACAGCTCCCACAGTGGCTTCGTGCGGTCGAGGCGCTGCGAGAAGCACCGCGCCGCCGCGGCGAGCAGCTCGCCCTCGCCGCCGGGCACCGGCAACGCCACGTGGCGGACGTGGTACTCGAGGTTGAAGCTCGGATCGACGGCCCAGCACGGCCGCCCGAGCGGCAGCGGCGGCACGACGATCCGGGCCCGGTAGCGCGGGATCGCGTGCAGGCGCTCCCGCACGTGCTCGCGCAGCTCCTCGATCCGCGGCGCCCGGCCGGCGAAGACCGCGATGCCGCCGACGTGCATGTGGGCGCCGCCGTGCTCGTCGCGCAGGAACGACAGGTCGGCGGCGGTGAGCTCGGCGAGTGCGGCGTCGGGCATCCGGGCGTCGGTCCTCCGCGACGGAGTCTACGGCGCGCCCGGGTCGCCTCCTGCCCAGGCGGCGACCGGGCCAGCCCGGCCCCGGGGCACGACACTAGACTCGGGCCATGACGGCCCCGGCGGCAGTCTCGTTCCTCGTGGTGAGCACGGCGCTCGTCGCGCTCGGGTTCGGGGCGCTGTTCCTGCTCGGACTGCTCTGGCCCGGCAACGGCTCCGCCCAGCTGGACTGGAAGCCGACCCGCAGCGCGGAGCAGGCCGCCGTCGACGAGATCGAGGACCTGCAGCAGATGCTCAACGCGACGAACGAACGACGCCGCCGGCGCGGCGCCCCCGACCTGACGGAGGAGTCGCTCGAGCAGCAGGTCGTCGCGGAGCGGATCGAGCTCCGCCGGCGGATCGAGGCCGAGCGGCGGACGGACGCCTGATGCGGCTCCTGCTCGTCGGTGGCGGCGAACGCGGCCTGCGGCTCACCCGGACCCTCGCGGCGGACGGGCACGCCGTGCGCGTCGTCACCCGGGACGCCACCCGCCACGACGCGATCCGCGACGCCGGCGGAGAGCCGTGGGACGGCGACCCCGACCGGATCGGGACCCTCCGCTACGCGCTGGACAACGTCACCGTCCTCGTATGG
>JALRCL010000342.1 GCA_023268575.1 Patulibacter sp. | reverse complement strand
CGCCCTCGGTCGTGGGCTGCGGGGTCGAGGTCGTGGGCACCGGCGTGCCGCCGCTCTGGCTCGGCGGATCGGCCTCCGCGGTGACGGTCGCGATCGTCGGGGTCGGCGAGGTCGCGGTGGGCGTCGTCGCGCCGCCGGTGCTCGTCGCGCTCGTGGTGGCCGAGGACGAGGGCTCGTCGTCGTCGGAGCCGCAGCCGGTGAGCGCGGCGGCGCCGGTCAGCGCGACGACGGCGGCCAGGGCGATCGCGGGGCGGGATCGTGCGGTCGGACGCATGCCCCCGGTCTATCGCGTCGCGGGGACGGTGCGCTCCAGGCGCAACCGGTCGCCCACGATCCGCGGCCAGCGCACGGCCACGCCCGCGCGGCCGAGGTCCAGCAGCGCGGACCAGCGCGCGTCGAGCTCCGCGGGTTGCCACGTCAGCGGCTGCCAGCGGGCGGCCTGGATCGCGTCCTGCGCGGCGACGCCGGCGTTCCACAGCGCGTGCAGCCGGTCCCGGTCGCCCGCGCGCAGCGCGTTGGCGGCGGCGCGCAGGTGCTCGGCGGTCGCGTCGAGGACCTCGGCGGTCGGCACGGCGTTGGCGTGCAGGACCTCGCCCCAGAGCCCGACGGGCGCGCCGGCGACCCGCGTGACGTCGCGCAGCGCCCCGCCCGACAGCGCGGTGGCCAGCGGTCCGCCGGCCGGGGGCTCGGCGGCGATCCGCGCCGCCGCGCCGGCGACGAGGTGCGGCGCGTGGCTCGAGGCGGCCAGGGCGTCGTCGTGCTCGTCGGCCTCGCAGGCCAGCAGGCGCGCGTCGAGCGCCTCGAGCACGGGAGCGACGGTCACCAGGGGCTCCAGGGGACGATCGCCGTCGACGGGCGGCGGGCAGATCGCCCACGGCGCGCCGCGCAGCAGCTCCGCCTCGGCGGCGTCGTGCCCGCCCCGCTCGGCGCCGGCGAGCGGATGGCCGGGCAGGAAGCGGGCGGCGTCCGGCCCGGCTCGGCGCGCGACCTCGTCGACGACCGGGAGCTTCACCGACGCGGCGTCGAGCACCACGACGTCCGGCGACGCCACGAGCGCCGCGGCGACGACCGCCGCGGTCGCGTGGGGCGGCACGCAGACGACGAGCACGTCGACCTGGCGGGCGGTCGCCTCGGGCGAGCCGTCGGCGGGGACGCCGAGGCTCTCGCACCACGTGCGCGGATCGGGCCAGACGTCGCAGCCCCGGACCGCGAGCCCGGCGTCCCGGAGGCCGAGCAGCAGCGAGCCGCCGATGAGCCCGAGGCCGCAGACCCCGACGCGCGGGCTCACGACGCGGCCTGCCGCGTGGCGGGCTCGGGCCGTGCGTGGCGGCCGCGCCTCGCGACGCGAGGCACCGCCGCCACGCGTCCACTGGGCTCCGTCGCGGCGGCCGAGCGGGCGTCAGCGGTCACGCGGAGGCCTCCTCGTCGGTCCGGGCGAGCATCTCGTCCAGCCGGCTGCCGATCGCGTCCGGATCGACGGCTGGAGCAGGGCGGGGGCGGCCGGCGTCCTCGGGGTAGCTGCCGAGGAACCGCACGCCGACCGACGCGCGCAGCAGCGCCCGAGCCGCGTCGCGCATCTGCGGCTCGCGCAGGTGGCCCTGGGCCTCGACGAGGAAGACGTACTCGCCGAGCAGCTCCTTCGTCGGGCGCGACTTGATGGCGGTGAGGTTGATCCCGCGGGCGGCGAACTCCTGGAGGAACCCAGCGAGGCTGCCGGGTCGGTCCGACGCCGGGTCCAGGACGAACATCGATCGGTCGCGGCCGGTGGGGGCGGGGGAGCGGCGCCCGAGCCGCAGGAAGCGCGTCGCGGCCCGCTCGTCGTCCCGCAGGCCGTGGGCGGCGGCCACGAGGCCGAACTGCTCGCCGGCGTCGGACCCCGCCAGCGCGCCCCAGCCGGGCTCGGCGGCCTCGGCGACCTCGCGGCAAGCGACGGCGTTCGAGCTCGCCGCGCGCGTCTCCAACCCGTGCTCGCGGATGAACCGCCCGCACTGCGCCAGGCCGACGGCGTGCGAGGCGACGCCCCGCAGCGGCGCGTCGTCGCCGGGCAGGCGCCAGAGCGTGAAGGCGATCTCCAGCACGCGCTCGGCGGTGATGACGACGTCCTCGCCGGTGGCGATGAGCAGGTCGACGTTCGCGGCGACCGGCCCGTCGAGGCTGTTCTCGAACGCGACGACGGCGCTGTCGGCGCGGCCGTCGGCGAGGGCCGCGATGACCTCCTCGGCGCGGTCCAGCGGCAGGAGCTCCTCGCCCTCGCGGGCGAGGTCGAGCGCCGCGCGGTGGGTGAAGGTCCCGGCGGGTCCGAGGTAGGCCAGGCGCGGCATGGCGTCGCATGATCGCCGATCGCGGGATGAGCGGGCGCGGTTGGCGTGGCGACGCTGCTCGTCCGGTGCTCGCCGTTCCGGCGGCGCGGGGGAGGCCGAGACGCGGTGCACGTCCCCGACGCGCGGTCCGCGCCCGCCTCTCGCCGTCGGGTCTCGGGTGGTCGCGCGGCCCGGATCCGCCGTGGTGCTCGCGCGGGACGTGCGGTGCGCGTGTGGGCCCACGCGGCGTGGGACGGCGTGCGGCGCCTAGACTGGTCGGGCACCGCGGGCGAAGTGTTGTGGTTGCACAGGAGCCTTCCAAGCTCTTAGGGCGGGTTCGATTCCCGTCGCCCGCTCCTGGAACGCACGAGGGCCGCGACGGATGTCGCGGCCCTCGCGCGTTGGGAGCACCGGTGGTGGGTGGGTGGTACGACCGTGCTCGCAGGACCGGCCGTTGCCTGCCGGCCCGCCGCCGCCCTCAGAGGCATCCCCCCGGATCTCCCGGGTCGGCGGACGTGGGGAGCCAGGTCGGGTCGCGGCGGCGGTGCGCCGCGGTCCCGCCCGGCGACGTGGGGGCCGCCCCGCCCGGCCGCTCGCGGTGCGC
>JALRCL010000582.1 GCA_023268575.1 Patulibacter sp. | reverse complement strand
TCGAGTCACCCAGAACGAGATCCCAGACCTCCCCGACTCGAGTCACCCACAACGAAATCCCAGACCTCTCTGACTCGAGTCGCGCGGAACGAAATCCCAGACCTCCCCGACTCGAGTCACCCGGAACGAGATCCCAGACCTCCCCGACTCGAGTCACCCAGAACGAAATCCCAGACCTCTCTGACTCGAGTCGCGCGGAACGGAGCCCCCCCGAGACCGCCGCCGCCCGCCAACGCGCGTCGGCCAGGCGGCGACTCGCCCTACGGGCTCGGGTCGACCGGGACGGCGATGGCGGGCTCGAGCGCGCGGCGCAGGGCCGGGGCCAGGTCGCCCCGCTCGCCGATCGCGACGCCGCCGAGGCCGAGCCAGCCGGCCATGAGCCGCAGCTCGGCGGCCAGCGCGACCGCGACGCGCTCCTCGTCCCATCCCTCCTGCTCGCGCTCGCCGAAGGCCCCCGGGACGCGCAGGACGCCCGCGGCGCGGTCCGCCTTGAGGTCGACCCGGGCGACGAGTCGCTCGCCGAGGAGGAAGGGCAGGACGTAGTAGCCGTGGACGCGCTTCTCGCGCGGGACGTAGATCTCGATCCGGTAGCGGAAGCCGAACAGCGCCTCGGTGCGGGTCCGCTCGAAGACGAGCGGGTCGAACGGCACCAGCAGCGCGCGGGCGTCGACGCGGCGGGGCCGCCGGGCGTCGCGGTGCAGGTACGCCGGCCGTGACCAGCCCGCGACCCGGGCCGGCAGCAGCTCGCCGGCGGCGACGAGCTCGGCGATCGCCGGACGCGCCTGGGCGGGGCGCAGGCGGAAGTAGTCGCGCAGGCACTGCTCCGTGGCGATCCCATGGGCGCGGGCCGCGATTCCCACGAGCTCGCGGAACGCCTCCTCCGGCGGGGGGTCCGGGGCGTCGGCGACCGCCGGCGGCAGCACGCGCGCGGTCAGGTCGTAGCGACGCTCGAACTGCGCCGTCCGGCCGGCCGAGGTGACCTCGCCGACGAAGAAGAGGTACTCGAGCGCCCGCTTGGCGTCCGACCAGTTCCAGGCGTAGCCGTTGCCCTGGCGCTCGCCGGTGAAGCCGTCCTCCGCGAGCCGGCGCTCGAGCTCGACCGCGGTGAGCGGCCCGTGGGCGTCGACCTCGGCGCGGACCGCCTCGAGCATCGCGCGGTTCTCCCCCGCGCGCCGGATCATGCCCCAGCCCTCCTCGTCCACCCGCTGCATCCGCCACCGCAGCAGGCGGTGCGTCTCGGGCGGGACGAAGGACGCCTCGTGGGCCCAGTACTCCACGAGCCGCCGGGGGCGGCGCGCCGTCGCGCGCGTCAGGAGCTCGTCGTCGTACGGTCCGACGCGACTGAAGAGCGGCAACCGGTGCGCGCGCGTCAGGACGTTGACGGAGTCGATCTGCAGCAGCCCGATCCGGTCGAGCACCCGGCTGAGGTGCCCGAGCGTCACCCGTCGCTCGGCCCCCGCGTCCGAGGCATTGCGCGCGCGGTGCGCCGGGTCCGCGAACCCCTGCGCGGCCAGCGCGATCCGCCGCGCCTGCGCGCGCGTCAGCTGCACCTCGTCGGGACGGGCGACCACCACGCGCCGATCGTCGCATGCCGCCCGGCGGGCGCCGTGCCCGCCGACGCACGGCGCTCGCGCGTGGGCGCGGCGCACGTCGAACGCCCGGCGAGCCGCCCCGGCCGCGGGGACGCTTCTGCCGAGAAGGCGCTTGCTCGCGGGGACGCTTCGGTCTGGAAGACGCTTCGGTCGCGGGGACGCTTCGGCCGGGGCCCCTCGTCGGCCGCG
>JALRCL010000309.1 GCA_023268575.1 Patulibacter sp. | reverse complement strand
GGCGTACCGGAGCCTGAAGTTCCGCGCGGTGAAGAAGCCCGGGGGCCGCTACGGCCGCTGGTACCGCTGGAGCGGTGCGAGTTCGCTCTGCACCTCCCCGTTCGGCGGTTGAGGCGCGCCACCCGGTCGTCGGTCGGCCGTCCCGCGACGTCTCGCCGAACGGGCCGCGTCGCACGCTCGTCGGTCGGCCGTCCCGCGACGTCTCGCCGAACGGGCCGCGTCGCACGCCCGCCGGTCGGCCGTCCCGCGACGTCTCACCGAACGGGCCGCGTCGCACGCCCGCCGGTCAGCCGTCCCGCGACGTCTCGCCGAAGGGCGGCGGCTCGCGCCGGGCCTGCTCGAGGCGCCGGCGGTCGCGCTTCGTCGGCCGGCGACCGAGGTCGTGCCCGATCGGCGCTGAGAGCCGGCGCTGCTCGGCGAGTCGCTCGCGCTCGGCGCGGTGCTCCTCGTGCTCGGCGTAGAGGGTGCGGGCCTCGGACGCGGGGCCCCGCCGCTGGGCGGTCGCCCGGACCTCGACGTGGAACCGCTGCTGCCCGACGACGATCGTCAGCTGGTCGCCCGGACCGACGAGGCGCGAGGGCTTCACCGGCTGCCCGTCGCGGCGCACGTGCCCGGCGTTGATCGCGTCGACTGCCAGCGGCCGGGTCTTGAAGAACCGCGCGGCCCAGAGCCAGCGGTCGATGCGCACCGGATCGGAGGGCGAGGCCACCACCCGATCCTGCCACGTCCGCGCGCCGGGGACGCACGACTCCCGCCTCCACCCGACCGAGCGTCCCGGACGACGCGCGTCCCGTGTGCCGGACTCCCGTCCCGGGTGACTCGAGTCGTTTGGAGCGAGATTCCGGTTCTGGGTGACTCGAGTCGTCTGGAGCGAGATTCCGGTGCTGGGTGACTCGAGTCGTCTGGAGTGGGATTCCGGTTCTGGGTGACTCGAGTCGTCTGGAGAGGGGCGTGTCAGCTGCCGGCCGCCAGCCGCTCGCGCAGGGCCGAGGCGCGGGCGGCGGGACGGGCGACCGCGGCACGGACCGCGTCCTCCGGTCCGACGACCAGGACCCGCTCGGACGCGCGCGTCACGGCCGTGTAGAGCAGCTCGCGGGTGAGGATCGGCGAGCCGGCGGGCGGCACGACGACCGCGACGGTGTCGAACTGCGAGCCCTGGCTCTTGTGGATCGTCATCGCGTGGACCGTCTCGACCGCGCCGAGGCGGCCGGGACCGAGCGTCACGACGCCGCCGCCCCGCTCGAAGGCCGCGGCCACGCCGCCGTCGGCGCCGGCGACGACGATCCCGGTGTCGCCGTTGTAGAGCCGCAGCGCCTCGTCGTTCTCCGTCACGAGCAGCGGGCGACCGACGTACCACTCGCCTGCCGGGTCGAAGGACTCCAGCCCCTCCCGCAGCCACCGCTCCACGCGCCCGCGCCAGGCGCGCTGGCCGTGCGGCCCGCGGCGATGCGCGCAGAGCAGGCGGAACCCCCCGAGCGCGCGCAGGGCCCCGGCGCCGTCGCCCGCCCGGGCCCGGTCGAGCACCGCCCCGCCGGCGGCGAGCGCGGCGTCCCGGACCTCGGCGAGCGCCGCGGGCGGGGCGGCCTCGACGTCGACCGGCAGCCAGCGGACCTCGTCGCCCTCCTCCCGCAGCGCGGCGATCGTCGCATCGCCGTCACCGCGGCGGATCGCGTCGGCGAGGCGCCCGATCCGCCCGCCGTAGCGGTGGACGCGCTGCAGCTCGACGGTGCCGGCGAGGCCGCTGGCCACGACGTCCCCGAGCACCGCGCCCGCCTCGACCGAGGTGAGCTGGCCGGGGTCGCCGACGAGCACGAGCCGCGCGTCCGGCCGGACCGCCTCCGCCAGCCGGGCCATGAGCGACAGCGAGACCATCGAGCTCTCGTCGACGATCACCACGTCGTGCGGCAGCCGGTTGGCCCGGTGGTGGCGGAAGCGGCTCTGCGATCCGGGACGCCAGCCGAGCAGCCGGTGGACGGTCGAAGCCGAGAGCTCCGCGATCCGCGTCCGCACCGTCGGGTCGACGTCGAGGTGCGCGGCGGCCTCGCGCAGCGCCTCCTGCAGGCGCGCGGCGGCCTTGCCGGTCGGCGCCGCGAGCGCGATGAGCGGCGGCTGGTCCCCGCGGGCCTCGGCCTGCTCCAGCAACAGGGCCACGAGCCGTCCGACGGTCGTCGTCTTGCCCGTGCCCGGCCCGCCGGCGACGACCGCGAGCCGCCGGCGCACGGCGGTCGCCGCCGCCCGCGCCTGGAGGTCGTCGCGCTCGATCGCCGTCTCGGCCGCCGGGGCGAAGAGCCGGACGAGGCCGTCCTCGAGCACCGCGGTGTCGAGGCCCTCGGCCTGAACGTCGAGCGCCCGCAGGTCCTCGGCGACCTGGCGCTCCTCCGCCCAGTAGCGATCGAGGTAGAGCCGGTCGCCGACGAGGCGCAGCGGGCGGCGCTCGGGCGCCTCCTCGCCGAGCGCGCAGAGCGGGCTCTCGGCGACCTCGCGCACCCACGCGTCGGGGGCGGGCCAGGGAAGGGTCGAGAGGTCGACCGTCTGCTCGCTCTCGACGATCGTCGTGTCGGCGACGGTCCGCAGGTCGCTGAAGACGTGGCCGACGCGCGGTGCGCGGACCGCGAGCGCGCAGGCCAACAGGACGGTCTCGCGGGTCTCGCCGGTCAGCGCGCCGAGCCGCCGGGCGACGTGGACGTCGGCGGCGACGAGCACCCCGGCGGCGTTGAACGTGCCGAGCAGCCCGGTCGCGCGGCGCGCGCGGCGCGGGTCGTCGCGGGCGAGGACCTCGGCCGGTCCGCCGGTCGGGGCGGCGGGGGCGCCCGCGGTCGCATCGCGCGGGGCCGCCGTCGGGGCAGCGGGGTCGAGGGCGCTCATGGGGTCGCGTGGGTGAGGACGGCGGGGCCGTCTGCGGTGTCGGGGGCCGGACGGGCGGTGCTGCTCATGCCGTCGCCTCGTCGAGCAGGTCGCTGAGCGCCGGCACGAGCCCGGCCGGGGGGCGCCACGACCAGACGCCGCAGGGCACGCCGTCGATCCGCGGCGTGTCCGGTCCCGACATCCCGCGGACGAAGAGGTAGAGCACGCCGGCGAGGTCGCGGTCGGGGTCGTAGCCCGGGTCGCGCCAGCGGAGGAAGCGGTGCAGCGCGGCGCTGTAGAGCAGGCCCTGCAGCGCGTAGTGCGTGCGGTGCATCTCGGCCCGCAGGACGGCGGGTCGGTGGTCCCACGCCGTCGGTGGCCGGTCCGGGTCGCCGAGGCGGTTCGTCTTGTAGTCGACGATCGCGTACCGGGGCCGGCCGGTCCCGCCGACGAGGCTCGCGTCCGGACCGGCGGGGTCCGCACCCCGGCCGGCGGGGTGCCCGTCCCGCTCGGCGGGGGCGAGCGTCCGCGTCTCCGGCGGATCATTGCCCGGCGCAGAGGACGTCGCGGCCGGCCGGGCAGCGATCCGCGTCCCCGGCGGGTCGGTGCCCGCGCCCCCGGCGGAGGTCGTGTCCGGAGCGACGACCGCGTCGTGCGTCGGGCCCGAGAGCCCGCTCGTGAGGCGGAGCGCCAGGTCGATCGAGCCCGTGAGGTGCCCGCGCAGCGTCGTGGCCAGCAGCGGGTCGTCGAGCCGGTCGGCGTAGCCGTCGAGCGGGTCGCCCGGCGGTACGTGCTCGCGCAGGAGCGCCGCGATCGCCGCGGGTCGCAGCGCACCCGTCGGGTGATCGCCACCGACGAGCGGCAGCTCGAACGTCAGCTCGTCGAGCCGGTCACCGCGGCGCAGCGTCGACAGGGAGCGGTCGTCGACGAGCGGCCCCAGCGGCGTGCGCAGCACGCCGGCCAACGAGGTGACCAGGGCGGCGGGGTCCCCGACGTCGACGCGCCGCCGGTCGATCGCGCGGGCGACGTGCGCGGCGAGCTCGGCCTCGAGGTCGGTGGCCGCGAAGTCGGCTGCCTCGAGCACGTCGTGGACGAGCGTGCCGACGTGGCGCCCGCCGGGCACGTCGGCCATCGGCGAGACGACCTCCCGGGGGTCGCCGCGGCGCCTCGCGCCCTCCGCGCGGCGGTCGTCCGGGCCGGGCGCGCTCTCGGGGCCGTTCGGGTGGTCTCCAGCGGCGCTCCCTGCCGGCGGTTCGTGCCTGTCTCCCGTGTCGGCGAGGTCGGTCCCGGCCGGCGGTTCGTCCCCGTCTCCCGCGTCGGCGACGTCGGTCCCGGCCGACGCAGACGCGCCGTCGGGTGCCGCGGCGCCACCCGCGTCGGCGACCTCGGGGGCGAGGCCCTCGTCGGCGAGCAGCTCGGCCGCGTCCTCGGCCGGCACGACGTCCTCGTCGTCCATCAGCCCGAGCTCCGGCTCGCTGCCGACCTGCGGCGCGTCGTGGGCGGCGGCCACGATCGAGCTGTAGGAGCTGCGGCCCCACGCGTCGTCGAGCGTCCGGTCGAAGCGAGCCGCCTCGAGGACGTCGGGATGCTCCGCGCCGGCCTGCCAGCGGCGCGGCAGATCGGGCGGCCGGACGGACACGACCTCGATCAGCGGCGGCGCGCCGTCCTCGCCGCGCGGCGCCAGGGCGGCGAACCGGCTGCGAGCGTCGCTGTCGGTGATCTTGCCCTGCCGGCCGGCGGTCGGGACCTCGCCGTCGGGCTGCTGGTCGAACGCCAGGCGCGAGAGCGGAGCGTCGCGCGCCGGGAACGCCCCGCACCACCACGTGACGGCGCGGTGCCGCGCGCGCGTCAGGGCGACGTAGGCCAGGCGCAGCTCCTCGCCGCGCAGCTCGATCGCCTCGCGCCGGCCGGGCGGGGTCTGGTCGGCGCCGCTCTGCATCGAGACGTCGAGCGTGTAGCGCCAGCCCTGGTCGGGGTCGTGGAAGAGGATCGGGTGCGGCTTCTCGTCGACCCGGCCGGACTCCCACAGCGTCGGGCAGTAGACGACCGGGAACTCGAGGCCCTTGCTGCGGTGGATCGTCAGCACCTGGACGGCGGCGGCGTCGGACTCCAGGCGCCGCGTGCGCTCCTCGTCGCCCTCGCGGCCGGCCTCGGCGATCCGCCGCCGCAGCCAGACGACGAGCGCGGCGATGCCGAGGTGGTCGTCGGTCGCCGCGGCGTGGAGCTGTTGGCCGATGTGGCGCAGGTCGGTGAGCGTGCGCTCGCCGTCCTCCCGGCCGAGGACGCGTCCGGGCAGCCGCTCGCCGACGGTCAGCTGCTGCAGCAGCGC
>JALRCL010000287.1 GCA_023268575.1 Patulibacter sp. | reverse complement strand
CAGTGCCGAGATGCAGACGAAGAAGGCGAGGAAGAGGACGGTCGCCTGGATCGTCGCGACGTCGCCGCGCTGGATCGCGTCGAAGGACAGCCGGCCGAGGCCGGGGATGTTGAACACGGACTCCGTGAGGATCGCGTTGCCGCCGATGAGGAAGCCGACGTCGACGCCCAGGGCGGTGACGATCGGCGTGATCGCGGCGCGCGCGCCGTGGCGGGCGACGACGCGGCGCTCGGTCAAGCCCTTGGCCCGCGCCGTGCGGATGTAGTCCTCGCTCATCGTCTCGAGCATGCTCGAGCGCAGCAGGCGGGCGTAGATCGCGGAGAACGCGGCCGCGAGGACCATCCACGGCAGGACCATCGCCCACGCGCGGTCGAAGACGTTCGACGCGTCGGCGTAGGAGCCGGCGCCGGGGAAGATCTTGAACTGGCCGATGTCGCTGGCGAAGAGGTAGAGCGCGACGAGGCCGAGCCAGTACACCGGGGCGGAGATCGCCACGAGCGCGCCGCCCATCGCGAGGCGGTCGGGGATCGATCCGCGACGCAGCGCCGAGATCGTGCCGACGACGGCGGCCACGGCGAGCCAGACGATCGCGGCGCCGACGACGAGCCAGACCGTCGCACCGAGCGCGTCCAGCAGCAGGGGTCGGAGCTCCGCGTCGGAGATGTAGGAGCGGCCGAAGTCGAAGTGCGCGGCGTTCCAGAGGAAGTCGCCGAGCTGCTGGTACCACGGGTTGTCGAGTCCGAGCGACTCGCGGATCGCGTCGAGGCGGTCCTGGGTCGGGGCCTTGCCGGCCCGGGCGCGGACGGGATCGCCCGACGGCAGGACGCGGAACAGGACGTACGCCACCGTCGTGATGACGACGAGCGTCACCACGGTCCAGAGGAGGCGTCGGATGATGTATCGGGCCACGGGAGAGGGAGCGATCCGTCGGGAAAGGGGAAGGTCGGGTGGAGCGGTGGCCGCCCGCCGCCCCGGCCGGCGCGCGGCCGGCGGGGCGGGGGACGACCGGTGCTCCGGCAGCTACTTCAGGGACGTGAAGTTCAGGTCCCAGAGGCTGTTGAACGAGCTCGGGACGCCGATGACGTCCTTCGAGCGCACGACCGTCGTCTTGTCGGCGACGAACGGCACCACCGGGGCGGCCTCCACGACCGCCTTGTCGACGGCGGCCCAGTCCTTCAGGCGCTCCTCGCCCGACGTCGGCAGCGCCTTGTCGATGGCGGCGTCGACCTTCGGGTCCTTCAGGTAGGACAGGTTGTAGGACACCTGGCCCTTCTCCTTCGGGATCGCGCCGCCCCAGAACGGGACCTGCAGCAGCGTCGACGGGTCGTTGAAGTCCTTGAACCACCCGGCGGTGCCGCAGATCGCGACCTTCTTGGACTGCTGGCCGCACCACTCGTTGTAGACGGCGTCCTGCGGGACGAGGCGCAGGCGGACGTTGAAGCCCATCCGCTTGTACTCGTTCGCCGCGACCTGCGCGGCCGCCTTGCCCGGGTCGGCGTTCGCGCCGACCATGAGCAGCGACTCGTTGCCCTCGTACTTGCCCGAGGCGTAGCCGGCCTTCTTGAAGTACTGCGCGGAGAGCTCGGCGTTGCCCTTCGGGAAGTTCATGAAGTCGATGCCGAAGCCCTTCTCGCCGCCGGCCTCCTCGTAGCCCGGGAAGCCCTCCGTGAGGAAGTGGGTCGGGATCGGCCCGACGAACCGCCCACCGCGCGCCTTGCGAGCCGCGTCGCGGTTGAAGCCGGCGACGACCGCGCGACGGACGTCCGGGTTGTCGAACGGCTTGATGTTCGTGTTCATCGCGAAGTAGCGGAAGCCGCCCGACGGGGTCTGGGCGTACTGGTCCTTGATCCGCGTCGCGAGCTGCTCGAGGATGTTCGCCGGCGGGTTCGTGTCGAGCAGGAGGTGGCTGCCGTCGATGACCTGCCGCGCGGCGACGGTGCCGTCGGAGACGTCCGTCTTGATGTTCCACTGGTCGACGTACGCCGGGCGGAAGTCCGTCTTCGCGTCCCAGTTCGGGTTGCGCACGAGCGTGATCCGCTTCGTCTTCACCCAGCCGATGCCGTCGACCTTGCCGGCGGCGTTGTTCTTCACCATGTACGGCCCGGTGCCGACGAGGTTGTCCTGGTACGTCGACGGGTTGCTCTTGTCGAACTTCGACGCGTACTCGCGCGGGACCGGCGCGGTGTAGGGCAGCACCATCGACTGGATGAACTGCGCCGCGTACGGCTTGGAGAGCTTGAAGACGAGCGTGTGGTCGTCCGGGGTCTCGATGCCCTTGATGTCCGGCGTCGAGCTCTGGAGCTCGGAGGGCGCGCCCTCGATGAAGTCGAAGTAGTTCGTGTAGCCGCCGGGCGAGTTCTTCGTGAAGAGGCGCTCGATGGCGTACTTGAAGTCGTCGGCCTTGATCTCGCGGTCGACCGGCGGCGAGAACTTCACGCCGCGCTTGAGCTTGACGGTGACCGTCCGGTTGTCGGAGGACGCCTCCGGGACCGCCTCGGCGAGGTCGGGGATGACCTCCTTGGCGTTGTTCGGCTGGAAGTAGAGGAGCCGCCGCTGCGTCGCCTCCGCCACGAGGAACCCGAACTGGTAGTAGCTCTGGCCCGGGTCCATGTAGTCCACGTCGGAGGACGAGAGCATGGTGCCCACGCCGCCGCGCTTGCCCTTCGGCGGGGTCTGGCTCGGGTCGTAGGAGCCTGGGGCGAGGGCGGTGCCGCTGCCGCCGCCGGAGCCGGAGCTCGACGAGGAGCCGGAGTCGTCGTCGCCGCAGGCCGTGAGGC
>JALRCL010000140.1 GCA_023268575.1 Patulibacter sp. | reverse complement strand
GACACGAACCCGTAGAACTGCCGTCCGACGAGGCCCGACGCGGTCGCGCTGCCGCGGCTGAGCGCGATCGCGTCGCGCGCCACGAGCTTCCCGGCGCTCGCCCGGACGGCGAGCGTCGTCGTCGCGCGCGAGCGGGCACTCAGGCGGACCCGGACGGTCGCCGAGCCCGAGCGGCCGGCGGCGATCGACGACCACCGCGACCGGCTCAGGCGGACGGTCGCGCCGCGCGCCCCGCCGATCCGCACCCGGACCGCGCGCGCCGTCGCGGTCCCGACGTTGCGGACCCGCACGCGGATCGACATCCAGCGGTTGCGGCGCACCGTGCGGGGCGTCGCCCCGACCTCCACCGCGAGCTTCGCGGCCTTTCGGGGCGTCGGCGCGGGCGTCGTCGGGGTCGGTGCCGGGGTCGTCGGGGTCGGCGCCGGGGTCGTCGGGGTCGGCGCGGGCTCGGGATCCGTCACGAGCGTCCGGTACCCGCGCGTCTGCCCCAGCGCCGTGCTCGGGTCCGTCGGTGGCGTCACCCGGGCGAACGTGCACCGGTGGTCGAGCCCCGCGAGCCACGGCTGCGCCGCCGAGAGCGTCACGCGCGCGCCGGAGACCTCGGCCTGCGCGGCCGCCTGGTGCGACACGGTGCCGTCGGTGGTCCGCGCGACCTCGACGTCGCCGGAGCTCGCGAGGGGTGCCGAGATCACGACCTGCGGTGGACCGCAGCGGTCCCCGCTCTCCGTCCCGAGGTGCAGGACCACCCGGGCGGGCGTGCCCGTCGTGGCGTCCCCGCCGAGCGTGATCGTCCCGGTGAGGCTGCCGGCGTCGTCGTACGTCGTCGACAGCGCTGCGACGCGGCGTGACGGGTCGCTCCCGACGTCCGATCCGGGCACGTCGGCGCGGTGGATCGCCGCCGAGGCGCCGGCAGGGACGACGACGAGCAGGATCGTCGCCGCGACGGGTGCGGCGCCACGGAGGAGCGAGCGCGCGGACATGGGGGTCCTCGGGATGTCGGGGGGCCTTCCGGCGCGGGGACGCCGACGGCAGCGGGGGCGCTGCCGCCCCCTTCCTATCGCATCCGCCGGCCGCCCGTGACGGTCCGGGGGCGAGCGGCAGGGCGCCAGCCCCGGCGGTCAGTCCCAGGTCAGCTGGGTGCCGACCGGCGCGGGCGGGGCGGCGACGACGTGCGGGATCGCGGCCTCGAGCACCGCGGCGAAGCGCTCGCTGCTGGCCGCGATGAGCGAGACGAGCGTCTCGACCGGCGTCGGCTCGTCGCGTACCCCGTTGGCGTAGTCGGTCTGGAATCCGAGCAGGGCGTACGGGATGCCCGCCTCGCCGCAGAGCACCGTCTCGGGCCCCGCCGTCTGGCTGACGGCCGTGACGCCGGCGGCGCGCAGGGTGCGGATCTCGGCGCGCGTGTTGAACCGCGGGCCGTCGACGTGGCCGTAGACCCCGCCGTCGCGGACGGCGAGCCCCGCGTCGGCGGCGCCGCGCAGCAGCGCGCCTCGCAGCTCCGGGCTGAACGGGCCGTCGAACACCCAGTGCCCGCGGCCGGGAGCGCCCGGCTCGTCGTGGAGCGTGCAGAGGGTGCCGTCGGCGAGGCGGTTCGCGAGGAAGTGGAGGTCGTCGAAGACGACGAGGCCGCCGAGCTCGGCGTCCGGCTCGCACGCGCCGCAGACCGTGACGGCCAGGACGGCGTCGACCTCGAGCACGCGCAGGGCCTCGACGTTCGCGCGGTGCGTCACCTGGTGGCTGACGAGCTCGTGGCCGTCGCGGTGCCGGGCCAGGTGGACGAGCTCGTGCTCGCCCGCGACCGGGCCGAACGTCACCGGGACGCTGCCGAACCGCGTCCCGACCTCGACCGTCGGCGCGGTGCCCAGGCCGGGGAGGCGGTAGGTGCCGGAGCCGGTGACGATCGCGATCCGCATCGCGCGGAAGGCTATCCACGCTCCCCGCCGGACCAGGCGAGGCTCAGCTGCGGGCGGTGCGCCGACCGCCGGACCCGCGGCGCGGCCGCGCGTCGCGATCCCCGAGCGGCGCCCCGTCGTGCTGGCCCAGGCCGAGCACGCGCATCGCCTTGAGCCCGAGGCTCAGGCGCTCGCGACCGTCGCTGGAGGTCACGTCGAGCCCGCACAGCTCCCGCACTCGCTCGAGCCGGTAGCGGACGGTGTGCCGGTGGGTGAAGAGCCGCTGGGCCGCGGCGGCGACCGAGCCGTCGGCGTCGAGGTACGCCGTGACGGTGCCGACGAGGTCGGTCTCGTACTGGGCGTCGTAGGCGGCGAGGGGCTCGATCGTCTCGGCGTAGAACCGCCGCAGCTCGTCGGGGTTCTCGCTCATCGCGGAGAGCAGCAGGCGGTACGCCCCGGTCTCCTCGAAGCCGAGCACGGCCTGGTCCGGGTCGCCCTCGCCGACGTTGCAGGCCAGCAGCGCCTCCTGGACGGCGCGCGGCAGCTCGCCCGGCTCCTCGGTCGTGCGCCCGTGCCCGACGGACACGCCATGGCCGGGCAGGACGCCGTCGAGCTCGGTGAACGCCGCGCGGGCCGCGCGCTGGATCGCGTCCTCGGAGGGCGCCGGCACGAGCGCGGTGATCTCGCAGGCCGAGGCGTTCGGGCGCTCGATCGCGCCGACGAGGGCCGAGGGCGACACGGAGCGTGCGCCGCGCTCGACGGCCGCCAGCGCCCGGGCGCGCCAGCCGTCGTCGCCGGCCACGTGCGGGTGGACGCGCACCACGAGCGACCCGACCGGGCCGCTGAGGTCCAGGCCGAGCTCCGAGCCGCGGCTGATGATCGTCTCGGGATCGTCGAGCTCGCCGTTGAGCAGGTCGGTGCAGAACGCCGCCGCCTCCTCCTGGCTGGCGCGCGCCGGGGCGCGCACGCGCTCGACCTCGAGCGCCAGCACGGTGAGCACGAGCGCCACGATGCCGGCTTCCGGCTCGCCGCGATGCTGCAGCACGACGCTGCCGGCCGGCTCGCCGGCGACGACCAGCGACTCGCTCGGCAGCTCGGCGCGGGCGGCGAGCAGGCGCCGCTCCTCGTCGCGTGAGCGCGCGGCGACCGCGAGGACCGCGCCGCCGCGGTCGGCGACGACGAGGCCGGCGTCGAGCGCGCGCGCCGCGGCACGCGCGAGGGCGGGCAGCCCGGCGCCGCTCCCGACCGCCTCGGCGATCGCGCCCAGCGGACCGGTGTCGCTGGCCGCGTCGGCCTCGACGAGCGGCTCGGAGGGCGAAGGCACGCCCCTGATCGTATCGCCGGAGCCGCGGTCGGCCGC
>JALRCL010000027.1 GCA_023268575.1 Patulibacter sp. | reverse complement strand
CGACCGTGTGGATGTCGATCGTCGGCAGGGCGATCGGCCGACCCGCGATCTCGCCGCCGCCGCGCTCCCCGACGCGCCCGCCCTCGACGAGCAGCACGTCGCAGGACGTCCCGCCCATGTCGCAGCCCAGGAGGTCCTCGGTGCCCGACGACCGCGCGACGAGCGTCGCGGCGGCGGCGCCGCCCGCCGGACCGGAGAGGACGGTCGTCGCGCCCCGGCCGGCGGCCTCCTCCAGCGCGCAGACGCCGCCCGAGGACTGCAGGACCGTCGGCTCGGGCAGGCCGCGCTCGCGGCACGCGGCCGCGAGCCGCCGCAGGTAGCGGCCCACGAGCGGGCTGACCGCGGCGTCGACCTCCGTCGTCGCGGCCCGCTCGTACTCGCGGAAGGTCCCGACCGCGGCATGGGAGAGCGCCAGGTGGACGTCCGGACCGAGTCGGGCCCGGAGCGCCGCGCCGAGTCGCTGCTCGTGCTCGGGGAAGCGGTCGGCGTGCAGCAGGACGACGGCGACGGCCTCCGGCGCGGTCGCGGCGACCGCGTCGGCCACGCGCGCGGCCTCCTCGTCGGTCAGCGGCAGCTCGACGCCGTCGGGTCCGCAGCGCTCCGCGACGGCGATCCGGCGCTCGGGCGGGGCGATCGCGGCCGGTCGGCGGCGGGCGAGGTCGTACAGGTGCGGCCGGTCCTGGCGGCCGAGCTCCACGAGGTCCACGAAGCCCGCGGTCGCGCAGAGGGTCGTGCGGGCCAGCCGGCCCTCGAGGAGCGCGTTCGTGGCCACCGTCATCCCGTGGGCGAAGCGCGTGACGGCCGCGGCGGGCAGCGCGGCCTCCTCCAGCACCGCGTCGATCGCGGCCAGCACGCCGGCGGACTGGTCCTCGGGCGTCGTCGGGGCCTTCGCGGTCCACCGCCGGTCGTCGGCGAGGAGCACCGCGTCGGTGAAGGTCCCGCCCACGTCGACGCCGAGCACGACCTCGCGCGGGCCGTCGGCGACGGCCGTCATCGTGGCCGAGGATAGTTCGCGCCCCGGGGTGCGGCGACGCGGCCGGGGCCGGCCCCGCCGGCTCGCGCGCCGCGGTCAGGCCGCGATCGCGCGCTCGGCGAACTCGTCCTGCAGCACCTCTTCGGTCTCCGTGAGGTGCTGGTGCGACGGGCAGTAGCGGGAGCCCGGCAGCGGGTCGCGCTGGCACGGGGCGCCGCGCCGCGTCGTCGCCTGGCAGGTCGGCTTCGTGCCCGTCAGCTCGTGCCCGAGGTCCGGACGGCGCTCGAGCTCGGTCGAGATCCGGCCGACGTAGAGCTGGACGATCCGCCAGACGCGGGCCTGGGAGGCCATCGGGAAGAGGAAGCGGATCTCGTTGAACAGCGACTTCGCGGGGTGGGCGAAGTAGTGCCGGTCGGTGACGAGGCGCTCCATCGTCGACTCGCACGCGCGCAGCACGTGCTCCTGGCTCTCGCGCCGGCCGCGGTCGGGCAGGCTGCGGATCACGTCGCGGTAGAGGGCTCGGCTCAGGTGGTACATGGGCGTCGAGCAGTCATGGCGTCGGGGGAGGAGCGCGCGGGTCGATCTCGGGTTGCGCGCTCACCCCGTACAACGTTCTGAATGTTCGGTTCCCGTTAAGGGCGCGCCGAGCAGGCACGTACGCCGCGGCCTCAGGGCCGGGTCACGGCCCCGGATCCCCCGTCTGCGCGGGCGGTTCCGGGCCGTGCGGCCATTCTCGCGAGATCGGTGCGATCGCGCGCCGGTTGCCGGGCGATCGCGCGGTCCGGCGCCGGCGCAGCGCGGATCGCGGCTCAGCTCCAGCGCTCGGGCCGGGGCGTCGCCCCGGGCGCCGCGACGAGGTGGACGTGGTCCATCGCCGGGTCCTGCTCGGGATGGTCCAGGCGTCGATGCGCGCCGCGCGACTCCGTGCGGGCGAGCGCGCTGGCTCCGATCGCTCGCGCGAGGGGATGCGGGTCCTCCAGCAGCGGCGCCAGGCCCTCGGCGGAGCGCTCGATGCCGGCCCGCTCCCAGAGCGCGCGCTGCGTGGCGCGCGACGGGCGCGCGACCGTCGGCTCCTCGGGGGGCGCGTCGACGCGGTCCGGCAACGGGGGCAGGTCGGCGGCGGCGCGCGCGGCGCGCCCGCCGAAGACGATGCACTCGGCCAGCGAGTTCGACGCCAGGCGATTGGCGCCGTGGAGGCCCGTGCACGAGGTCTCCCCGATGACGAGCAGCCCGGGGACCGCGGTCGCGCCGTGGAGGTCGCAGACGACGCCGCCCATCGTGTAGTGGCAGGCCGGGCCGACCGGGACGAGCTCGCGCATCGGGTCCAGCCCGGCGTCCCGCAGCGCGCGAACGACGTTCGGGAACGCCGCGGCGTCGACGCTGCGCATGTCGAGGTCGACGTGGTCGCGCCCGTCGGCCCGCATCGTCGCCCAGACGGCGGCCGCGACCTCGTCGCGCGGCGCGAGCTCGTCCACGAACCGCTCGCCCCGCGCGTCGTGGAGCGTCGCGCCCTCGCCGCGGATCGCCTCCGTGACGAGGAAGCCGTTCTTCCCAGGCACCCCGGCGACCGCGGTCGGGTGGAACTGGACGAACTCGAGGTCGGCGAGCTCCGCACCGGCCGCCGCGGCGAGCTGCACGCCGATCCCGACGGAGCCGGGCGGGTTCGTCGTCCGCGACCAGAGCGCGGCGGAGCCGCCGCACGCGAGCACCGTGGCGCGGGCCGCGAGCGCTCGGCCGTCGTCGGTGACCGCGCCGACGACCCGCCCGTCGCTCGTCCAGAGCGCGGTCACGCGGGTGCGCTCGAGGACCGTGACGTGACGGTGGGCGACGAGGCGTGCCGAGAGCTGGCGCACGAGCCGCCGGCCCGTCGCGCTGCCGCCGGCGTGGACGACGCGGCGTCGGGTGTGCCCACCCTCGAGCCCGAGCGCCAAGCGCCCGTGGCGGTCGGCGTCGAACACGACGCCGAGGGACTCGAGGTCGCGCACCGCTTCGGGCGCCTCGCCGCACACGACCTCGGCCGCCGAGCGGCGCACGAGCCCCCGCCCGGCGCGTTCGGTGTCGGCGAGGTGCTGGCCTGGATCGTCGTCCAGGGCCAACGCGGCGGCGACGCCGCCCTGTGCCCAGTAGGACGCCGTCTGCGCCAGCGGCGTGGCGCTGACGATCGTCACGCGGGCGCCGTCCCGCGCCGCCCGCAGCGCGGCGTAGAGCCCAGCCGCCCCCGCGCCGACGACGAGGACGTCGGCCGGTGGCTCAGCGGCGTGCGGGGCCGGCACCGGCGGGCTCGGACGCGGTCGGGGCGACGGACATGCGGGGTACCGTATCCGGCGTGACCTGCGTGCTCTTCCGTCACCCGTCGTCGCTCGAGCACGACATGGGCCCGCACCCCGAGCGGCCCGCGCGGATCACCGCGATCGAGCGGGAGCTGGAGGCCTGCGGCTGGGCCGGCTTCGCGCCCGAGGAGTCCCCGGCGGCGACCGAGGCGCAGCTCCTGGCGGTCCATCCCGCCGCGCACGTCGAGCGGATCCGCCTGCTCGCCGAGTCCGGCGGTGGCCCGATCGACGGCGACACGAGCCTCTCGCGCGGCTCGTGGGACGCCGCGCGCCACGCCGCGGGCGGCGCGGTCGCGATGGTCGACGCGCTGCTCGCCGGCGGCGCGACCCGCGGGGCATCGGTGCACCGGCCGCCCGGGCACCACTGCGAGACGGCCGTGCCGATGGGCTTCTGCCTGCTGAACAACGTCGCCGTCGCGGCCCGTCACGCGCGCGACGCGCACGGCGTCGGCCGCGTCCTCGTCCTCGACTGGGACGTGCACCACGGCAACGGGACGGAGGAGATCTTCGCCGCCACGGACGAGGTGCTGTTCTGCTCGCTCCACGAGCACCCGCTCTACCCGGGCACGGGTCGGCCCGCGGAGCGCGGTCGCGGAGCGGGAGCGGGCTTCACGCTGAACCTGCCGGTGCCGGCGGGCAGCGGCGACGCGGAGTGGGCGGGTCTCGTCGAGCGGGTGATCCTCCCGCTGGCGCGGACGTACGACCCCGGCCTGCTGCTCGTCTCCGCCGGCTACGACGCCCATCGCGACGATCCGCTCGCGAGCTGCCTCGTGACGGACGAGGGGTTCGCGACGATGGCCGGCAGCGTCCACCGGCTCGCGGACGAGCTGGGCGTGCCGCTCGGGCTCGTGCTGGAAGGCGGCTACGACGTCGCCGCGCTCGCCCGGTCGCTGCGCCGGACGCTCGAGACGTGGTCGGGTCCGGTACCGGCCACCCCGGCGGTCGTCCCCACGCCGGTCCTCGAGGCGGCCGAGGGGTGGCTCGAGCGTCACCCGCCGCTGCGCCCCTGACGTCGCGAGCGCGCGCGTCAGGGCGTCGCGGAGGCGTCCGCCGGCGGCGCCGGGGCCGTGCCCGTGGCGGTCGGCGGGGCCGCAGTGGTCGGCTGCGGCGCGGCCTGGGGCGCCGGGGCGGGCGCCTGC
>JALRCL010000851.1 GCA_023268575.1 Patulibacter sp. | reverse complement strand
GGTCAAGGTGATGGTTTATTCCTTCCGATGGGTGCAAGTAAGCCGATGCGAATTCAGGGTGCTTATATCTCTGAAAGAGAGATTGAGTCTGTGGTTTCACATGTGAAATCTCAATTACAGCCGGTCTATCGTGAAGATATTTTGAAACCTGTTATGAGCGCTCGTACCGGTGATGATGAGATTGGCGATGACAAAGAGTTAAACCCCGGCAGTAATTGCCGGGTGGGGCGGAAAACCTTGCCCGGTCGGGGACGGAATCGAGGGTGTTTCAGGCCGCGTCGAGCGGCCGGCCGGCCCGGTAGTCCTGCAGGCGGGTCACCGGGCCACCTGCTTGCAGATGTGCCGGTGCAGGAGCACCAGGCAGCCGACCTCGAACGCGATCCAGCGGCGGCGCCCGGCCAGGGTGTCGACGCGGGGGGTCATCCGATCGGGATCCGGGAGTTTGCGCCCCAGAACACCAGCGTGCCGAGCATCGAGATGGCGGTGACGCCGATGATCGAGACGGCCATCGAACGGGCGGTGGCCATGCCGACCTCGACCGGGCCGCCCTCCACCCGGTAGCCGTGGAAGAGCGCCACGAGCACGACCCAGACGGCGATCGCCATGCCCTTGATCACCGAGAAGAGGACGTCCCACTCGTCCTGGAAGGCGAGGAAGAAGAGCTTCCACGTGCCTGGCGAGACGTCGCCGAACCGCACGACCGACATGAGGTAGCTCGCGACGTACGCGGAGACGATCGAGAGCAGGTAGGCGACCGGCAGGACGATCGCGCAGGCAACGAGCCGCGTCAGCGCGAGGTAGGCGAGCGAGCGCACGCCCATCGCCTCGAGCGCGTCGACCTCCTCGCCGACGCGCATGGCGCCGAGCTCGGCGACGATCCCGCAGCCGACCTTCGCCGCGAGGATGTAGCCGAAGACGAACGGCACGACCTCGCGCAGGCTGCACCAGGCGCTGAAGCCGCCGGAGATCGGGTCGAAGCCGAACGCGCGCGCCAGCGCGGTGGACTCCAGGCCGCACGAGCCGCCGGCGAAGAACGCGATCGCCATGATCACGAGCAGCGACCCGGACGCGATCAGCGCGGCCTGGCGCAGCACCTCGCCGCCGAGGTGGCGCAGGCGCGGCAGCTCCCGTAGGAGCTCGCCCGTGAACGTCACGAGGCTGCCGATCAGCGGCAGGAGCCCCTGGGAGCGCTCGATCGCCGGCGCGGCCGGACGTGGCTGGCGTCGCGCGGTGCTCATCGCAGGACGTTCACCTGCGGGAACGCGGCGAGGAACCACTGGGTGTAGGCGAGGTTCACCGCGAAGACGGCGAGCAGGCTGCCGACGACGGCGCGGTTCACCGCCTGGCCGACGCCGTGGGCGCCGCCGGCCGCGTGCAGGCCGTGCCACGCCGAGATGGTCCCGATGAGGAAGCCGAACAGGCCGACCTTCACGACGCTCGCCGCGAGGTCGAGGAAGGTCGCGTTGGCGACGAACGACTCGAGGAACGCGCCCGTCGTGCCGCCCATGATCCCGACGGAGGCGACGTAGCCGCCGGCGACGCCGCAGACGAGGGCGAAGACGTTCATCGCCATCATCACGACGACGATCGCGAGGGTCCGCGGGGCGACGATCGCCGCGACCGGGTCCACGCCGAGGACCTCCAGCGCGTCGAGCTCGCCGCGCACGCGGCGCGTCCCGAGCTCGGCGGTGAGCATCGTCCCGACCATCCCGGCCGCGATGCCGGCGGTCACGAACGTGCCGAACTCGCGCACGATCGACACGACCATGAAGCCGCCGGCCCGGTCGATCGAGCCGAACGCCTGGAGGAAGTTCCCGGCCTGCAGGCCGGGCCCGGAGAAGCCCCAGATCGCGACCGAGATCGTGATCGGCCAGAAGGTCGTGCGGACGATCGTCACCGCGGACGCCAGGAACTCGTGGCGCCAGGCGAGGGGTGGTCGCGCGAGCTCGCGCAGCACGGCGAGCGCCAGCGCGAGCATGCCGCCGAGCCGCGCCAGGTGCGAGATCCCGGCCTCGCCGACGCGGTCCGCGACGGCGGCGGGGCGCACGGCGGGCGTGGCCTCTGGAGCGGTGGTCACGGTGGCGGGCACGGGTGGGCGGGACGGACGGTCGGCGGGTTCGTCGGGGCGCCATCATGGCAAAAGACCGGAATCCGGGTCCGGGTCTATAAATATTCCGGCGCCGACGTCAGGTATTCCCTGGCGGCACGGAACGATACCGCGCACATCGAACACGCGGCCAGATTGCTTGAAATCTGATCCGTATGTACTGTTTCGCGCTCGACCGCTCGTCCGGGCGGTGCAGGACCCCCGAAACTGGCGCGATCCCCACGGTCGCGCCGCCAGGAGAGGCACACGCAATGAACCCAATCCGAAGGGCGCTCCCCCGCAAGCGCCGCGCGGTCGCGGCGCTTGCCGCGCTCGTCGCGCTGGGCGGCGGGACGGCGCTCGCCACCTCCTCGGCCACGGCCGGGGACAACGACGCGGTCATCAGCGCCGAGTGGCTGTCGAACACGCTCAGCCGCGGGCTGAAGCTCGGCGCGGTCGACAACAACACGATCCCCGGCGCGATCGAGCGGCGCGACAAGGCCAAGGCCGAGTGGACCGCCGCGGTCACGCGCTACAAGGCCGCCTACGCCGAGGCCGAGAAGGCCACCGGCGCCGATCGCGCGGCGAAGATCGCCGAGGCGAAGAAGCTGTACCCGGATCCCACGGCGAAGCCGGAGTACAACCTCGTCTGGTCCGGCAAGCAGAACGTCGCGGACGTCAACGCCGACGTCATCTCGAAGCTCGTCCAGAACCTGACGGTCAACCCGCAGGGCCTCCTCGAGATGCTCGGGCCGCAGTTCCTCCCCGGCCTCGACGGCTGGCAGGTCATCGACGTGCGCAAGCGCAACGTCGACGGCACGGAGAACCCCGACTACTCCAAGGTCGTGAACTTCGTCCAGCTGCCGCTGCCGTGGGGCGTCGAGAACGAGCCGCACCACATGCAGTACGAGTGGGAGGACGGGGACCCGGTCATCGCCGGCGCGCTCTTCGCTTCCACGACGCACGTCCTCGACGTCTCGGACATCCCGAACGTCAAGCTGAAGAACCAGATCCCGCTCACGGGCGTCGGCTACTCGATCCCGGACGCGTACGACGCGGTCGGCGACGGGCGCTTCATCGGCACCTACATGGGCGGCCCGATCGCGAACTTCGGCGGCTCGCCGGGCGCGCTCGCCGTCTTCAAGCCGAACAAGCAGCTCGGCCTCACCGTCGAGAACGTCGTCCCGGGCGGCTACGTCCTGGCGGCCGGCGGCCTCGGCAAGAACGAGGGCGGCGTCCCGGAGCCCTGCTCGGGCGCCGAGGGCCGGCCTCTCGGCACCTGCGCCAACCCGCACGGCATCCAGGTCCGTGCCGACCTCAAGACGGTCGTGACCTCGGACTACGCCGAGCCGCGCGAGATCGTCCTCGATCCGGTCAAGACGGTCAGCAAGTACGCCTTCCGCCCGACGATCCGCACCTGGGACATCTCGAACCCGGGCGCGCCGAAGCTCAAGTCGGTCGGTCACGTCCCGAAGGGGTGGCGCGAGCCGGCCCAGCGGGCGCACGAGAACTACGGGATCATGGAGAACGCCAAGACCTGGCCCGTGACCCCCGCGTACCCCACGACGCTCGAGTCGAAGGGCGCCTTCGCCGGATCGATGTGCGGCGGCGGCATCTTCTTCACGCCGGACATCACGAAGCTCAAGGGCGACTCGTCCAAGCAGTGGATCCAGGTGTGGGACGACGGCCTGTCGAACCTGCTCTCCAAGAGCAGCTCCGACGGTGACGCGAGCAAGTTCCTCGACCAGCCCGGCGACTGCGCCGGTGGTGCCTGGCACCAGGTCTCGCGGAACAACAAGTGGTTCTTCCGCTCGGTCCAGGGCCGCAACCCGGGGTCGGACAACTACTTCGATCGCGGTGCGACGAAGCAGATCTACAACCTCGACATCGAGCCGCTGATCACGTCGGCCCAGGACGGCAAGGTCGAGTGCGACCTGACGAACGGGATCGATACGAACGGCGACGGCAAGAAGGACCTGACGGCGATCCAGGCGGTGCACAAGCTCGCCAAGGGCGAGACGCTCGTCGACTGCCCGCGGTTCATCGACGCCCTCGAGGTCCACGACAACACGACCGGCGGCCCGCACTGGGCGGCGCTGGACAACCACAGCTACACGCCGGACGGCTACCCGACGCGCCTGACGTTCTCGAACTACTTCGTGTCGCGGACCGGCGTCGACGGTGACCACCGGTACTACCTCGTCGACATCGACAAGGACGGCAAGCTGTCCTACGACGAGGACTTCCGGGACGAGAAGACCGGTGCCCTGGGCATCAACTTCAACCGGCGCAACTGGCCGGGGTCCCCGGACGCGGGCTTCTACAAGCCGCACTCCATGCTGTGGGTGACGCCGCCCGGCATCTCGAAGAAGAACGAGGCGCCGCTGCCGATCCTGCCCGACGTCGCGCCCGCGGCGGCGACGGCGAAGATCAAGGTGACGGGGCAGAAGACGGCCCTGCGCACCCTGACGCGCAAGCGCACCGCGAAGGTCCGCGTGAAGGTCACCGGGGCGAACGCCACCGGCGTCCGGATCCAGGTCGTCCGCGGCGGCAAGGTCGTCGCCCGTTCGAAGGCGCGCACGATCAAGGCCGGCAAGACGGTCACGGTGACCGTCACCCGTGCCACCAGCAAGGGCTGGACGTCCCGCGCTCGCGCGACGTTCACGGCCGCCGGCAAGGGCCCCGACGGGAAGCGCGTGGCGCACCGCCTGACGGTGCGCTGAGGTCCGACGCATGAGCACGAGCCGCCCCCGGGCGCTCGGCGAGACGCGGCCGCGGTGGTCCTCCACCGCGGCCGCGGCCGTCCTGGCGCTCCTCACCCTCGCGTTGCTGCTCCCGGCAACGGCGTCGGCGCACCCGTCGCTGGTGCAGTCCGCCCCCCTGGGCGGCCTCTCCAGCGAGCGGCCGCCCTCCGCGGTGCGGCTCGCGTTCACCGAGAAGGTCATCGCCCGCGGATCCTCGATCGAGGTCCGCGGGCCCCGCGGCGCGCGCATCGCGTCCGGGCGGCCGCGTCTGGAGAAGGGCACCGTCCTCTCCTCGCCGCTGCCGGCCGGGCTGCGCTCCGCCGTCTACGACGTGCGCTGGGTCGCCCTCGGCGCCGACGGGCACACGACGAGCGGCAGCTTCCGCTTCGGGGTGTCCGGCAAGAACGGCGCGCCGCCGCCGGGGGCCGAGCGCCTCGCGGGCGGCAGCTCCACCGGCCTCGGGGCCCGCGGCTCCGAGGACGTCCAGAACGAGGGCTGGTTCGAGCTGGCGGTGCGCTGGCTCGGCCTGCTCGGCGCCGCGACGCTGCTCGGCGGCGTCCTGCTGCGCCGCCGGACCCGCCGGCTGGACCGCTCGGCCGCCGATCGCGACCGGGAGCACCGCCGCTGGCAGCGGATCGCGGTCGTCGCCCTCGCGCTCTCCCTCTTCGGGGCCGCCGAGGCCGTCGCGGTGCTCGCCACCGCCGGCGTCGGCGACCCCTCGTTCGCCCTGCTGACGGGCAACGGCAACGGCCGGGTCGCGCTCCTGCGGCTCGTGCTGACCGCGGCCCTCGGCGCGGCCGCGCTCGTCGTGCGGTCGCGTGCGGGCCGCGCGGGCGGGAACGCCCGCAGCGACGTCCTGCTCGGCCTCGCCGGTGCGGCCTCGCTCGCGGCCTACGGCCTCGACGGCCACGTCCAGGGCCTCGACGGGGGCGTCCTCGTGGCGGCCGTCGTCGGCGCTGCCCACGGCCTCGCCGCCGGCGTCTGGGCGGGCGGCCTGCTCGCCCTGCTCCTGCTCGGGGGCGGGCGGCCCGCGATCCGCGCGTACGCCCCACTGGCGATCGGCGCCGTCGCCGTGCTGTCGGTCACCGGCGTCGTCGCCGCCCTCCGCGAGCTCGACGGCTGGTACGCGCTGCGCTGGAGCGACTACGGCCGGATCCTCGCCGTGAAGGTCCTGCTGGCGCTCGCCACCGTCGCCCTCGGCTGGCGCGTCACGCGCAAGCTCCGCGCCGACGCGCCGGACGCGGCGACCGACGCGCCCCGCCGGATCCTCCGCGTCGAGGCGCTCGGGGCCGTGGCGATCCTCGCCCTCGCCGCCGTGATCGCCGGCCTCGTGCCCGGTCGCGGCCAGCCGACGGCGGCGCAGCGCGGGAACATCCTCGGCGGACCGGCGCTGGCGACCTTCGCCACCGGCGGCGAGCTCGCCCGCGTGACGGTCGCACCGGCCGAGCCGGGCGCGAACGTCCTGGCGGTCCTGCCCGCGACCCTCAAGGAGGGCACCGCGGCCCGGGCGCCGCAGCGGATCACCGCGCGCCTGCGGTGCGCGTGCGCGAAGGGCGAGCTCCGCGCGACGCTGACGCGCGGCGCGGGCGGCACCTGGTCGGCGCCGGTGCGCCTGCCCGCCTCCGGCGCGTGGTTCGCGTACCTCACCGTCGGCGACGAGGACGAGGCGACCCCGGTCGCGCTGGCGATCGGCGACGTGCGCGACGGCGGCCCGTCGCCGCGGACGGTCATCCAGACGGCGGATCTCTCCGGCGCGGGCAACCGCACCTGCCGGGCGCACGCGCAGGGCGCGTCGTTGGCGATCGGGCGGCTCAACGCGCGCGGCGGGATCGACGGGCACCGCAAGGTCGTCCTGCGGACCGTCGACGACGGCGGCTCGCCCGAGCGCGCCGCCGCGATCGTCCGGGACGCGCGGGACGACGGCGCGATCGCGCTGCTGTCGCCGTGCGGCGCGGGCTCCGGGGGCGCGCTGCGCGCCGCGGGCGACCTGCCCGCGGTCGTCGGCGAGCCCGGGACGCCGATCGTCGCGGGCAAGCGGATCTTCCGGACCGCGGGCGACCCGCGCAGCGAGGGCATCGGGATGGCGAAGTTCGTCGCCGAGCAGGGCCCGACCTCGCGCCCGGGGGCGCCGCTCGTGATCACGTACGTCGCCCCGGCCCGCCCGACGGCGGCGAGCCGCGCGCGGCTCGCGGGCCTGCGGGAGGGCGTGCGCGGGTCCCGGATCCGCGTCCGCGTCCTGCCCGGCTCGACGGTCGCCGACCAGGACGCGCTGGCCCGGGCGATCGACGCCCGCAACCAGCTCGTCTCGGTCCTCGACGGCGACGCCGCCGATCTCGCCCCCGCCCTGCGGCGGCTCGGCGACGATCGCCCGCAGTTCGCGAACAACCTCATCGTCGCGCCGTCGACGCTGCTCGACGAGCGGTTCATCGTCGACAGCGGGTCGCTCGGCCGGGAGGGCGCGATCGCGCCGTTCTCCGAGGTCCAGCTCGGGTCGCGCGACGCCGAGGCCTACGCGAACATCGTCGGGCTGCTCCTGCCCGGCGAGCGGCCCTCGATCGCCGGCCTGCGCGGCTACGTCGCGGGCCTCGCGCTCACCGAGGGGCTGGCCGACGGCAGCGACGCCGGCGACATCGAGGCCCGGCTGCGCCGACCCAAGCGCTTCACCGACGCGCTCGTCGTCCCGTGGCGCGCCGACGCGCGCTCCGCGGGCGCCCCGTTGTTCCAGCTCGTCCAGGCGACGTTCCTGCCCCAGAACCTCATCCCGCAGCAGGCCGGCGGGTCGTCGTTCGCGGGGCGGTTCTTCGTCGACGGCGCCTGGTCTCCGCTGCAGGGCCGGTCCTACGGCCCGCAGATCCAGGGATTCGAGTCGAGCCCGGCGCCGGCACCGCCGGTCTCGCCCGGTCAGCAGTACCCGACCGGCTGAGGCTCCCTGGCCGGACCGAGCCGCCCGCGCGCAGCCCCACGGCTCCGCGCGGGCGGGTCGGCCCGTGCGTCCCGCGAGCCCCGTGGGGCCGTACCCTGACCGTCGTGCACGCCGTGGCCGACGCGTCCCCACCTGCGCCGCCGGCCGGGCCCGGCACGCGGCTGCGCACGTGGTGGCCGGCGATCGGGGTCGCCCTGCTGGCGCTCGCGGCGCTCGTCGTGCTGGGCACGGCGCGCGCACGGTTCGACGGCGCGCTGCCGTGGCGCGACGGCCTGCGCACGACGGCCGCGGCGCTGCTCGTCGTCGCGCTGCCGGGCGTGCCGCTCGCCCGCCGCTGGGCCCCGCCGTCGCTCGAGCGGCTCTGGCCCGTCCTCGTGCTGCCGCTGGGGCTCGTCGGCGGGACGCTCGCGCTGACCGTCCTCGCGCTCGTCGGGTTGCGGCCGCGGCCGGCGACGCTCGCCCTCGTCCTCCTGACGCTCGCGCTGCTCTGGCGCGACCGGCACCGGCCCGTGGCCCGCGCGGACTGGCCGGCGTCGCTGGCGCTGCTGGCCGGCGCGGCCGCCGCCGGGGCGCTGGCGCTGCTGCCGCTGGCGTACTTCGGCGGCCTGGCGCCGTCGGGCAACAACCCCGACGCCCATCAGGTCATCGGGGTCGTCTGGTTCCTCCAGGAGTCCCACCCGCTGGCGGTGAACACGGCGACCGCGCTGGACCAGCTGCCCCCGGCGTGGGCGGGCCGGTTCCCGATCTTCCTGCCGCTCGCCGCGGCGACCGAGGCGGCGCTCACGGGCCCGATCCAGATGTTCACGCCGTTCGTGGCGGTCATCAGAATGGGGCGCAGGCGATCGCGGCCCGCCTGCAGGATGGCGTCGTCGCGCCGCATGCCGGATCGCCGCAGCTGGTTCAGGTGGTCGAGCAGGACGATGCCGTTGTTCACCACGATCCCGACCAGGATGAGC
>JALRCL010000809.1 GCA_023268575.1 Patulibacter sp. | reverse complement strand
GAAGCAGTACCCGCATTGCCGATTCTCCCCGGAACCCGTTCCTCGACGGACCAGCGCTCGTCCCACGCCCGATCAGCCGCGAGCGCACAACGTACGCGACCTCCCGTGGCTGGTCACGGGTCGAGCGCTCCCTCCCCGAGGCCCTCGTTGCTGCCCGCCATCCGGTGCGGGCGGACGCCGCCAACCTGCGGGAGCACCGACGGACGCCCGCTCGGCGAGGCGATCTGGCGCGCATGGTGCCCGGGGCGGTGGTAGACCTGAATCCCAGAGCGGCCGAGCCATCGGCCGCTCGAACCCCAGGAGGACACCATGTCCCAGAACGTCGGAATCCTCGCGCTGCTGCACGCCAAGGCGGGGAAGGGCGAGGAGCTGCGGTCGTTCCTCGAGGCCGGCCGGGCCCTCGCGGTCGCGGAGGAGGGCACCGTGAACTGGTACGCCTTCCAGGTCGACGAGCTCACGTTCGGCATCTTCGACACCTTCGCCGACGACGCCGGCCGCGACGCGCACCTGAGCGGCGAGATCGCCAAGGGCCTCGGCACGATCACGCCGGAGCTGCTCGACCGCGACCCCGACCTGAGGAAGGTGGACCTCGTCGCCGTGAAGTAGCCCAAGAGCGGCCGGTCCCGGGACGCCATCCGCACCGGGACCGGCCCTCGAGCGCGGAGGCGCAGCGGCTGCTCAGGCGCCGCCGGCGAGGAAGACGGTCGCGGCGATCACCAGGACGACCGTCAGCGCGACGTCGGCGATCCGCCAGAAGAACACGGGTCGACGAGCCCGACGCGGCGCTCCAGCCTGCCGCGCTCCTCGTCGTCGTCCATCGGGTCAGACCGCCGCGACGTACCAGACGCCGAACAGCAGGGCGAACGTGCTCGCCGCGACGGCGAAGAGGTCGCCGACGACGCGCGAGCGCGAGATCCGCGTGGCGAGCCAGCCCCACGCCGCGGAGCAGGCGGCCATCGAGACGACGCTCATCGGGGCGAAGACCGCCAGCGCGAGGTACGCCGCGGCGGTCGACGGGAGCGTCGCCAGCACGAGCAGGACCACCGCACCGGTGCCGGCCAGGCCGTGCAGCACGCCGATGCCGAGGGCCGCCGCCGGCGTGCGGCCGGCGAGCGGCGCGGGGGCCGCGGGGCCGGCCGCTCGCAGCGGCCGACCGCGCCACCAGCGGATCGCCGCCCGCAACGCCAGGGCGACGATCAGCACGCCGACGAGCCGCTCCGACCACGCCTGCACCGGTCCGGGCAGGGCGTCGTCGAGGGCGATCAGCGGCACCCCGACGACGAGGAGCGTCGCGGCGTGGCCGATCCCCCACCAGGCGCCGAGCCGCGCTGCGCCGCGCACGCGCGAGCCCTCGGTCCCCTGGAGCGTCATGATCGCCATCACGTGGTCGGGATCGGTCGCGTGGCGCAGGCCGAGGAGCGCCGCCAGCAGCAGCGCCACCCAGATCGGGGCTCCGGTGGCCCACTCCTCCAGGTGCCCGTCGATCCACTCCACGGGGGAGAACAGCCAGTCGAAGCTCACGCGGCGCAACCTATCGGCGGGCCGGACGCCGCGGAGACCGTCGGGGCGCGAATCCAGCGGGCGCGATTGGCCCGCTGGACAGCGGCGTGCCCCCGCGTCCCCGGCGAAGATGGAGCCCCGACGGCGGCGCTCCGCGCGGCCCGCCGGGACCGCGCCCATGAGCACGCTCCTGCGCCTGCTGCACCTCGCCGACACCGCGTTCCCGACGGGCGCGTTCGCGCACTCGCTCGGCCTCGAGGGCGCACACGCCGCCGGCGCGCTGCGCGACGAGGAGGACCTGCACCGCGCGCTGCGCCGTCAGCTCGACGGGCTCGCGACGAGCGACCTGGCGACCTGCCGGGCGGCGCACGCCCGCGCATGCCGCGTCGGCGACGAGCGCACCCCTCGACCGGCGCCGGCCGACGACGGCGAGCCGGCGAGCGGCCACCACGTGACCGACGCGGCGATCGCGGACCTCGCCGCGCTCGATCGCGAGCTCGACGCCACCCGTCCGACGCGCGAGACGCGCGAGGCCGCCCGCGCCACCGGCGAGCGGTTCCTCATCGCGGCGACCGTCGTCGTCGACGACCCGCTGCTGCACGCGCTGCGCGACGCCGTCGCCCGGCGCGCGCTGCCCGGCACCCTGCCGGTCGCCTGGGGCGTGGCCGGCGCGGCGATCGGCGCCGACGCGGAGGCGACCGGCCAGGCGCTCGCGTTCTCGTCGCTGGCGGCGCTGGCGGCCGCCGGCCAGCGCCTGATCCCGCTCGGCGGCGTCGCCACGCAGGCCGTGCTCGCGCGCGCCGCCGACGCGATCCCGGCGGCGCTCGCGCGGGCGGCGACGATCGATCCGCTCGAGCCCTGCTCGTTCGTCCCCGAGCTCGACGTCCGCTCCGCGCAGCACGAGCGCCAGCGCGTCCGGCTCTTCATCTCCTGATCCCTCCCGTCGACCAAGGAGCACCCGTGCACGACCCGAACGCGACCTACGCCCCGCCGTATCCGGTGCGCCGCAACGGCACGACGATCCGGATCGGCGTCGGCGGTCCCGTCGGCTCCGGCAAGACCGCGCTGGTGGGCGACTTGGCCCGAGTCGTTGAACGTGAGAAAGATCATCTCGTCGTATTCCAGCCGATTGCCGGTGGGAGGAATCGGACCCCAGTCGCCGAGCTGCGTTCCCGAGATGCGCAGATGAACCGCGACGGTGTCGTTCTC
>JALRCL010000789.1 GCA_023268575.1 Patulibacter sp. | reverse complement strand
CGCCTGCGCGAGCACGTCGCGCAGGCGGCACGCAACATCGAGCACGGGCAGCGGCGCGGCGAGCTCGATCCGGCCGTCGACGCCGGCCTCGCGGCCGCGGCGATCATCGGCGCGCTGCGCGCGGTGATCGCCGACGCGCTCGGACGGTCCCAACCGCCGCCCGAAGCCGAGGTCGTCGCGACCGTCGTGCGGGTCGGGCGCGCCGTGCTGCGGGCCGGCTGAGCGACGACGCCACGCGACCGTGCCCGGCCGCGTGGCCCGGCCGCCCGCGCTCGTCCGCTCCTACGGGGCCAGGCCGACGGCGCGGGCGAGGTCCCGGCCCAGCGGCGTGAGCACGAGGCGCTTGCGCACCACGCGCGCGCGGCCGAGCCGGCGCGCCAGGGCGACCTCCGGCTGCGCCTCGAGCACCTCGTACGGCCCGTCGCCCGGCAGCGGCTCGTCGCGCGGGGTCGCGATCCCGAGCCGCCGCAGGTCGTCGAGCAGCACCGCCGGGTCCAGCGCGGTGCGCACGCCCGCCTCCCGGACGGCCATCGTCGCGTCCGCCAGCACGGTCCGCTCCCCGCCCCGCAGCCCCTCCCGGACGCGGACGTCGAGCATCGGCTGCGGGCCGCCCTCGGCGAGCAGGCGCAGGACGCGCGCGCCGTCCGGGCTGAGCTGCTCCAGCAGGCGGCCGAGGACGGGATCCGGCGCGCCGTCGTCGCGGGCCACCCGGGAGCTCTGCTCCAGCAGCGCGGCGAACCGCGCCCCGAGGTCGTCGACGCCGGGGCCTGCCGGTCCGGCGGTACGCGCGTCGGCCGTCCCGGCGCCGAGCGCCCGGCCGGGTCCGGCCGGCTCGTCGAGCAGCGCGCGAAGCTGGCGGCGCAGGCCGCGGCCACCCCAGCGGGCGACGGAGCCGGCGAGGTCGAGCGGGGCGGTGGCGATGGCGATCACGGGGGTCCTCCGACGGTCAGACATGGGTTCCGAAGACGGCGAGGTGCAGGAGGCCGCCGACGACGCCGAGCGCGCCGCCGTGCAGCAGGAGCAGCCACTCGTCCTCCTTCATGGCCGCGCGCAGGAGCTCGGCGAACTCGGGGTGGCTGAGGCTGCGCATCCGCTCGGTGAGCATCCGGTGGATGTGGACGCCCTGGCGCGCGTTCAGCTCGGGGTCCGCAAGCGGGGCCAGCGAGCGCTCGGTCGAGCGCCGGGCGATCTCCGCGCCGAGCGCGGCGTAGTCGCCGGCGCCGACGGCGGCCTTGACGGCGATCCGCGCGGAGCCCAGCGCGTGGTCGAGCACCGGCTCGAGCTCCTCGGCGATCATCGCCCGGGTGCGGTCGGACTTCGGTCCGTGGAGCAGGTCGTCGGCGAGGCGCTCGACGGTCAGGACCTCCTCGGCGATGATCGCGCTGTAGATCTCGGCGACGTCGTGCTGCCGGCGGATGAAGAGGCCGTGGACGGTCAACGGGCCGACCGTGCGCGGCTCGAGCGGCGAGAAGATCGCCTCGATCGCCAGCCAGTTCGTGACCCAGCCGATGACGATCCCGGCCAGCGGCAGGACCCACCACTGCGGCACCGCCGAGACGAGCACCACGAGCGGGATCCCCAGCACGAAGCCGAACACGAACCCGAGCCGGATGATCATCTGCAGCTCGCGCTCGCCGACCTCCTGGAAGACCCGGTTGGCCAGCTGCGGGCGCTCGGCCATCCGGCGGATGACCATGAGCTTGATGTCGAGCAGCTCGTCGACGTCGTCGCCGATCCGGTCGGTCACGCGTCGCAGCGCCGCGGGCAGCTCCTCCTGGACGCGCCGCTCGATCGACCGCTTCGCCGCGTCGGGGACGCGGTCCCAGAGGCCGCCGTAGCGGGCGCGGATCGCCTCGTCGACGAGCTGGGGCACCTGCGGCGACATCTCGCGCTCGAGCCGCCCGGCGATCTCGTCCGGCTGCAGCTGGCGGTAGAAGTCCGCGGCGCCGCCGAGCCGGGAGAGGCCCTTGTCGACGGCGATCGAGCCCATCTTCGCGGCCCGCGAGGGGATGATCCCCTGCCAGCCGAAGCGGCCCTCCGCGAGGCCGAGCGGGACGAGCCGCAGCCGGCGCGGCAGCGATGGGCCGATCCGCGCGAGGCCCGGGATCCGCACGCCGCGGAACTCGAGCGGGCTGAAGAGCATCCAGATGCCGGTCCAGTTCGTGACGTAGCCGATGACGGCGGTGAAGAGCGGGATCGAGAGGCCGGCGACGCCGACCCCCAGGACGGTGAAGCTCGCGGTCGTCATGCGGCGTCTCGAAGGCGGTCGGTCTCGGGCGTCTGGCTCATGGGGACGACCGTAGGCCGGGGGACGTCCCCGTCGCTCGTCCTGCACCGACAACCCGGCCTCGGGCGTTGTCCGGAGGGGACGAAAGGGCACGCGCGCCGCGTCGTAGGCTGGCGATCGTGGCCACTGCCCCGCCCCCCGATCCCGCCGTCGACGCCGCGCTGCGGGCGACCGTCGAGCGCAGCCGCGAGCGGCTCGACGCGCTCGCCGACCGCCTGTCGGGACACCTCATCGGGAGCGTCGCGGACCTCGCCGACGAGCCCGAGATCGCCGACGTGCTCGTCACCGCCGCCCGCGAGGGCACGGCCGCGTGGCTGGCGATCGTGCGCGACGGCACGCTCCCGCGCGAGGTCGCCGTGCCCGAGTCGGCCCGCGCGCTCTCGCGCGCGTGGGTTCGGCGCAACCGCCCGCTGCCGCCGTTGCTGCGCGCGTACCGGCTCGCGCACGGCTTCGTGGCGCGCGAGATGCTCGCGCTGCTGCGCAC
>JALRCL010000766.1 GCA_023268575.1 Patulibacter sp. | reverse complement strand
CACACGAGGTCGATCGGGATCGCCGCGGCGAGGCCGACGATGAGCGAGCCGGTCTCGCCGCGGTCGGCGCGCCGCGTCTCGCGCACGGCCGCGACGGTCGCCTGCTCGAGCCGCCGCGCGTGCTCGGCGAGCACCGCGCCGGCCGGGGTGAGCGCGACGGTCCGCGACGTCCGGGCCAGCAGGGCGACGTCGAGCGTCGCCTCGAGCCGCTTGACGTGGCCGCTCACCGATCCCTGGGCGAGGTGCAGGCGGTCCGCCGCCTGGCCGAAGTGCAGCGTCTCGGCGACGGCGAGGAAGGTCCGCAGCAGCCGCGGATCGAGGTCGACGTCCTGCATCGACGGCGAGTCTCGCGGATCGATCGGCGCTCGTGATCGATCGAACGGATGATCTCGATGGCGCAGGTGCGCCACGCGACGCACGATGGTGCGGTGAGCACCCGCTGCATCCCCGCGCTCCACGGACGCGACGCGCTGCGCGACCGCGCCGGCGCGCTGCTCGACGCGGCCGCCGCCGGGGCGGGGGACGCGGTGCTGCTCGTCGGCGACTCCGGCCTGGGGAAGACCGCCCTGCTCGACCACGCGGCGCGCGAGGCGGCCGACGCCGGTCTCGCGGTGCTGCGCTCGCGCTCGGTCCCGGAGGAGGACCACGTGCCCTTCGCTGCCCTCGGGCACCTGCTGCGCGACGAGCGGGCCGCGGAGCTGGACCGGCTCCCGGACGCCGCCCGCGCGGCGCTGGCCGTGGCTCTCGGCCGCCAGGCGGGTCCGCCGCCGGCCCCGGTGGCGGTCGCCGCCGGGGTCGTCGCGCTGCTCGCGGCGGTCGCCGAGCGCGACGGAGGCGTCCTGCTCGCCCTCGACGACGTCCAGTGGATGGACGAGCCGTCGCTCACGGCGCTGCTCTTCGCGCTGCGCCGGCTCGACCGGGACGGGATCGCGGCGCTCCTCGCCGCGCGCGCCGTCCCCGATCGCGGGCTCTTCGGACACGGGCTCGAGGTCCGGGAGCTGGAGCCGCTGGACGACCGGGCCGCGGCCCGCGTGGTGCGCGACGTGCTCGACGATCCGAGCGAGGAGCTCGCCGCGCGGGTCGTGCGCCTCGCGCGCGGGAACCCGCTGGCGCTCCGCGAGCTCGCGTCGGCCGCGGCCGACGGACGGCTCGACGGCCCCGGTCCGTCCTCCCCGAGCCTCCTCATCGACCGGGCGTTCCGCCACGAGCTCGACGCGCTCGACGGGGAGGCTCGCGCGGCGCTCGTCGTGCTGGCCGCCGAGGAGCATCCGCTCGCGCGGCGCGCGGTCGCGGCGGCCGGCCTCGACCCGGACGGCCTCGATGCGGCGGAGGACGCGGGGCTCGTCGTCGACGACGGCGCCGGGCCGCGCTTCCGCCATCCGCTCCTGCGCGGCGTCGCCTACCACGCGGCGTCCAGCGCGCTGCGCCGCCGGGCGCACCGGGGGTGGACGGCGCTCGCCGAGCACGACCTCATCAGCCGCGCGTGGCACGCGTCCGCGGCCGCCGACGGCTTCGACGCGGCCGCCGCCGCGCTCCTGGAGCAGGCGGCCGGCGCCGCGGCGGCCGCCGGGGGGCTCGGGGCCGCGTGCGACGCGATGACGCAGGCCGCCGCGCTCACGGCCGACCGTGCCGAGCGCGCGCGACGGGTGCTGGAGGCCGCGCGGCTCGCGGCGGCCGCGGCACGCCCCGAGGCCGCGCTGCGCCACGCCGCCGAGGGCCTGCGGCTCGCGCCCGACGACGCGTCGCTGCGCGCCGCGCTGCACGAGGTCCGCGCGGTCGTGTTCCTGCGCCAGGGCGACCTCGAGATGGCCTACGCGACGATCGTCGAGCACGCCGCGCCGATCGCCGACGCGGACCCCGCTCGGGCC
>JALRCL010000749.1 GCA_023268575.1 Patulibacter sp. | reverse complement strand
TGACCGTCCACGAGCCGACGGCGGCCGAGCGGTCCGCCGCCCGCAAGGCCCGGAAGGTCGCGCGGACCGCGCGCAAGCGCGCGACGGCCGCCCGCCGCGCAGCGCGACGGTCCGGGCTCTCCCGGGCCGCGCGCACCGCCGCCGCCAAGCGTGCCCGGACCCTCGTCGCTCGTGCCTCCCGGCTGGAGCGGCGTGCGCGGGCGGCGGCCGCCGCCGCGAAGGACCCCGCCGTCGCGAAGCCCGCCGCCGCGGCGTGCCGCGCGACCCCGACGAAGCCCGCGATCGTCTTCGACATCGACGAGACGCTGCTGTCGAACTACATCGGCGTGCCGGGCGGCAACGTCGAGGCCGGCTCGATCGGGCAGTTCCCCGGCGCGTTGAGCGGGACCGGCACGCGGATGCCGGGCGTCGGCGAGACGTACGACGCCGCGCGGGCCGCCGGCTTCTCGATCTTCCTCGTCACCGCGCGGCCCGACGACATCCCGGGCCTGCGCGACACGACGATCCGCAACCTCAAGGCCGCGCGCTACCCCGTGTGGGACGGGCTGTCCCTGAAGCCGAGCTTCTTCGACTCCTCCGCGAAGTACAAGACGGGCGAGCGCAAGGGCATCGAGGCCCGGGGCTTCACGATCGTCGCGAACGTCGGCGACCAGGAGAGCGACCTCGTCGGCGGCTTCGCCGAGCGGACGTTCAAGCTGCCCAACCCGTTCTACAGCGGCTGAGCGCCGCCGGCGCGGCCCGCGCTTCGCGGGCCGCAGGACGATCGCTCAGGCGAGGCGGCCGCGCACGGCGTCCAGCGCCTGCGCGGTCGTGGCGTCGCCACCGAGGTCCTTCGTGCGCAGGCCGTCGGCGAGCGCGCCGTCGACGGCCGTCTCGATCGCCGTGGCCTCGGTCTCGAGGTCGAGGCCGTGACGGAGCATCATCGCGGCCGAGAGGAACATCGCCAGCGGGTTGGCGACGCCCTGCCCGGCGATGTCGGGCGCCGAGCCGTGGACCGGCTCGAAGAGCCCGGGCCCGTCCGGGTTGCCGACGGAGGCGGAGGGCAGCATGCCCAGCGACCCCGAGAGCATCGCGGCGGCGTCGGAGAGGATGTCGCCGAAGAGGTTCTCCGTGACGATGACGTCGAACTGCGTCGGCCGCGCGATGAGCTCCATCGCGCACGAGTCGACGAGCTGGTCGCGCAGCTCGACGTCGGAGAAGTCGGCGCCGTGGACCTCATGGACGACCTGACGCCACTGGCGCGAGGTCTCCAGGACGTTCGCCTTGTCGACGGAGTGCACGAGGTTGCGGCGCTTGCGGGCGGCGTCGAAGGCGACGCGCGCGATGCGGTCGACCTCGGCGACGGTGTAGTGGCAGAGGTCGGAGGCGTCGGTGTCCGTCCGCGTCTTCTCCCCGAAGTAGATGCCGCCGGTGAGCTCGCGCACGACGAGCAGGTCGGTCCCGTCGAGGACCTCGCGCTTCAGCGCGGAGCTGTCGTAGAGCGCCGGGACCGGGCGCACCGGTCGGAGGTTCGCGAACAGCCCGAGCTCCTTGCGCAGCCCGAGCAGGCCCTGCTCCGGCCGCGGAGCGCTGGGATCGGTCGTGTCCCACTTCGGGCCGCCGACGGCCGCCAGGAGCACGGAGTCCGACGCGCGGCACGCGGCCAGCGTCTCGTCGGTCAGCGCGGTGCCGTGGGCGTCGATCGAGGCCCCGCCGAACGGGTGCTCGGAGAAGGTGAAGTCGCCGAGCTCGTTGAGCAGCTCGAGGGTCGGCGCGGTGATCTCCGGGCCGATCCCGTCGCCGGGCAGGACAGCGATCGCGTGGGACATGGTGCTCCTGGGTTCAGTCGTCGTCGGTCGGGGACCGGAGGTGCAGGGTAGTGACGGACCGGGGTCCGGAGCCGGGCGGTCGCCCGACCCCGGACCGTCGATCAGGCGCCGTCGGCCCGCAGCCGCGACGCGAGCTGCCCGACGGTCTCCCCCGGACGCAGCTCGGCGCCGGCCCGGCGGGCGCTGATGTTCAGGCGGACGTAGCGGATGACGAACGGGCGGCCGTCGGTCGGCTCCATCTCCTCGCGAACCGCCTCGACGAAGTCGTCGTGGACGTCGACCGGCAGCCGCTCGAGGTGAGCGCCGAGCACGACGGCCTGGAGGAACGCGTACGGATCGTCCGGAGCGACCTCCCGCGGCTCCAGCGAGCAGGAGACGTCGACGAACCCGGCGTCGCGCAGGCGCCGCTCGGTCTCCGCGGGCCCGGCGAAGTTCCAGGGCCCGTCCCACCCGGCGAACGCGCTCCGCCACGGCTCCCGCTCACGCAGGCGCTGGACCGCCGCCTCGACGTCGGCGACGTTGCCGGCACCGCCGCACTGCGCCTCGAACCGCCCGCCGGGGCGCAGCGCCGCCGCGATCCGGCCGAACAGGAGGTCGTGGTCGGCGATCCAGTGGAAGGTCGCCGACGAGACGACGACGTCGACCTCGTCGACCAGCGCGAGGGCGGTGAGGTCCTGGACCGTCAGCTCGACGGTGTCGGGCAGGCGCTTCTGGGCGAGCTCGATCATCGACGGCGAGGCGTCGACGCCGATCACCCGGCCGGCCGGCAGCGCGCGCACGAGCAGCTCGGTGAGCTTGCCGCTGCCGCAGCCCGCGTCGAGCGCCGTCTCGTCGCCGCGCAGCTCGAGCCGGCCGAGGATCTGGCTCGCCCAGTCGTCGTGGGGCTGGGAGACGCGGTGGTAGGTCTCGGCCTGCCAGTCGTGCGGGACGTCGGCGCTCATGCGGCGAGCTCCATCGCGCGCGCGTCGCGCCAGCCCGCGTAGACGGCGAAGCGCCACTGCTTGAACACGCAGTCGGCCTCGGCGAAGCCGGCCTCGCGCAGCCAGCGGACCTGCTCCTCGACCGTGGCGGGACGATCGAGCGCCATCCGGGCGTCCGCCTGCGCGCGCTGGTCGGCGGTGATGCCCGCCGCGGCGATCTGGCGACCCCAGCGGGCGGCGTTCAGCGCGTCGGTCGCCGGCGTCGGGCCGGCGATCTGCTCGGCGTTGACGAACGTCCCCCCGGGCCGCAGGGCGTCCCGGACGCGCGCGAACAGCGTTAATCGTTTACAAGCTATGTCAGTTCCTGTTGTTGCTAACTGCCGCAACTTAATTGCTGGCACTATTGCAGGAATTCCTTTAGAACTTTATGACCGCGTTAGCGGCGAAGAATTACCTTTACC
>JALRCL010000628.1 GCA_023268575.1 Patulibacter sp. | reverse complement strand
GACGGCGACGCAGCACGGCGAGCACCGTAGCGCGCGACGTGGTCGAACGCGCCAGCGGGAGCTCAGCGCCGCACGAGCACGTACGTGAGCGCGATCGCGAAGCCGATCTGCCCGAAGCTCAGTGCCGTGCCGAGGTTCGCGGCGCCCGCGACCTCGGCGACGAGCGTCGCACCGACGAACGCGCCGACGACGATGGCGAGGTTCGCCGCGAAGGGGCGCGACGGGCGGACCTGGACATCGGCGTCGGTGAGCCGGCGCGCCGGGGGAGGAGCGTCGCTCATGCGTCCTCCGGCAGGGCCGGGGCGTCGTCGGCGGCGGCCGCGGCGGCGCGATTCTCGTCGCGCACCGACGCCCACAGCTCGGCGCGGTACACCGGGAGCGAGCGGGGAGCCTCGATGCCGAGGCGCACCGTCTGCCCGCTGACCTCGACGACGGTGACGACGACGTCGTCGCCGATCATCACCTGCTCGCCCGCCTTGCGGCTGACGATCAGCACGTGCGGGCGGCTCCGGACGGGGTCATGGACGGCAGGTTACCCCGCCGGGACCGAGATCCCGAGGCCCCTCGGTCCCCCGTCCGCTCCCGGCCGCGATCAGGCGGCCGCGGTGCTCGTCGTGCGGACCGGCGCCGGCGCGGCCTCCGGCGCGGCCGCCACGGTCCCGAGCGGGACGCGCAGGCCCGCGTCGCGATGGGCGTTCAGGACCTGCCAGCCCTGGCCGCCGGCGACGACGATCGGCGCACGCAGGTTCGCCACGAACTCCTCGATCCGCGCGGCGGCCCGCACCGTCACCCAGACCTCGACGGCCTCCGGATCGTCCAGCGCCCGCAGGCCCGCAGGCGCGTCGTGCTCGTCGAGCTCGACGACGTACTCCGGGAAGAACCGCTGCGGGCGCGTGACGGGCAGCGCGAGCGCGGCGTCCTCGAGCGAGTGCAGCCAGGCGAACGCCCCGGTCGGGGAGGGGTCGCGGGCGGGGTTGGCCGAGAGCAGGACGAACCGCGAGCCGTCCAGCCCGACGAGGCCGTCGGGGAAGCGGATCACGGACGACTCGGCGATCTCGAGCCGGCCGAAGCGGGTGCTGTCGAGGACGTGGGGCATGGTGCTCACCGGAGGAAGTCCACGAGGGACGTCTGGAGGATCTGCGCGCCGGACTTCAGCGCGGCCTGGTAGACGGACTGCTGCGTCGAGTACTGCATGATCGCCGAGGCGTAGTCGGCGTCCTCGATGAGGGAGCGCTGCTTCGTCGCGTTCTCCTCGACCTGCGCGAGCCGCTCGGAGGCCCCCTCGAGCCGGTTGCCGGTCGCACCGACCTGCGCCCGCAGCGCGCCGAGCGCGTCGACGCCGGCGTCGAGCGCCTGGATGTCGGTCGAGCGCAGCGCCTCGCGGTCGGCGGTCGTGCCCGAGCGCATGTGGGCGGCGATGTCGCGCAGCGTCGCGAGGACCTTGCCGTCCGCACCGCCGGAGCCGAGCACCTGGCCGCCGAGGTCGACGTTCACCTGCACGTCGACCCCTGGGCCGATGGTGCGGACGATCCCGCCGGCGTCGCCGGTGTAGGCGTCCGATCCGGTGGCGTACGGGGGCGTGCCGGTGTTGGCCCCCGCGAACACGTGGGTGCCGGCGTAGGTCGTGTTCGCCGCCGACTTCACCGACTCGATGAGCTGGTCGAGCTCCGCGGCGGCCGCATCGCGCGACTGCTGGCCGCCGACGTCGTTGCCGGCGCCGATGAGC
>JALRCL010000509.1 GCA_023268575.1 Patulibacter sp. | reverse complement strand
AGGTCGAAGACGAGGATGGTCTGCTCGTCGTCCTTGCCGAGGCCGTAGGCCAGGGAGGCCGCGGTCGGCTCGTTGATGATGCGCTTGACGTCGAGGCCGGCGATCTTGCCGGCGTCCTTCGTCGCCTGGCGCTGATCGTCGTTGAAGTACGCCGGGACGGTGATGACCGCGCCGTCGACGGACTCGCCGAGGTACGCCTCGGCGTCGGCCTTGAGCTTCGCGAGCGTGATCGCGGAGACCTCCGGCGGGCTGTACTGCTTGCCCTCGGCCTCGATCCGCGCGTCGCCGTTGGGGCCCGCGACGACCTTGTACGGGACGATCGACTCCTCCTCGCGCACCTCGGCCTCCTTGCGGCCCATGAAGCGCTTGACGGAGGAGATGGTGTTCGTCGGGTTCGTGACCGCCTGGCGCTTGGCGACGGCCCCGACGAGCCGCTCGCCCTTCGCGAACGCGACGACGGACGGCGTCGTGCGACCGCCCTCCGCGTTCTCGATGACCGTCGGCTCTCCACCTTCGAGAACCGCCATGCACGAGTTCGTCGTGCCCAGGTCGATGCCGATGATCTTGCCCATCGGGGCTCCTCTCACAGTCTGGTCCGGGGTGTCCAGCCGCGACGCGATCGACGGGGGATCGGGGCCGCGAGACCGGGGAGCCTACCGCTGCTCGCTCGGTGCTGGATAAATCTCAGTGGGTTTATATCAGATCATTTCGCCTCGGTCGAGTGAGGACCGGAGGGTGGCCCGGTCGGAGACCCCCGTCGGGACGGGGCTTCGCGCGGCGCCGGTCACCATCGGTCCAGTGCCCGGCCGGCCGCGTCGGGAATCGCGGCGGCCGCCGGCGCCGGAACCGATCATCGGCCGAGCCCCGCGCGCGGGGCTCAAGCTCGCGCACCGGACGCCGATCGGACGATCGATGGCCCACCGTGACGCGCCCCCGCCGCTGCCGGAGCTCCTGTCGCCGCGCTCGGCGACCCTGCCGCCCGCCTACGCCTCGTTCGAGGAGGCCGTGAACAGCGTCCTCGAGGTGCTGCTCGCGACCGCGACGATGACCCGTTGGGCCGTGTTCTACGAGGATCGCGAGCGCGACACCCAGCTGACGATCGCCACCGTCGGCCGACGAGCGCCCGAGGTCGACGCCGGCGACGTCCTGCCGTGGTCCGACAGCCTCTGCCGCCGGCTCGAGCTCGGCGCGCCGTCCATCGTCCCCGACACGACCGTCGACCCGTCCTACCTCGACGTCCCGCTCGTCGAGGACGGCCACGTCGCCGCCTACGCGGCGTGCGGGATCTCGACGGCCGACGGCCACGTCTTCGGCACGCTCGCCGGCTTCTCGCCGCGGGTCCAGGACGTGCGGCTGTGGGAGGTCGAGCCGATCCTGACGCTCAGCGCGCGGCTGCTGTCCACGGTCCTGACCCAGCGCAGCCACGCCGAGGGCGCCGGGGCACTGATCCAGGCGCTCGACCGCGGGGCCCTGCGCGACCCGCTCACCGGCCTGGGCAGCCGCCAGCGGTGGGACGCGGCCCTCGCCGAGCACGAGGGCCACGACCGGATCGGCACGGTCGCCGTCGAGCTCGACGACCTCGACACCGTCGCCGGGAGCTCGGACGACGGTGCGCGCGAGCGGCTCGTCCGCCGCGCCGCTCACGCGGTCTTGCGCAGCATCCGCCCCGACGACGTCGCGTGCCGGATCGCCGACGGCGCCTACGCGGTGCTGTTGCCGCACTGCAGCGCCGAGGACGCCGTGGCGGTCGGCGAGCGGATCCGCGCGGCGCTCGTGGCCGCCGACATCTCCGCCTCCGTCGGCTCGGCGTCGCGCTGGCGCGGCGAGCCGCTGCCGCGGGTGCTCGAGCGGGCCGGACGCGCGATGGCCGCCGAGCGCGCGCTGCGCGACCGGCGCGACCAGATCGACCCGTTCGTGCCCGACGCGAGCACCGTCGGCCACCAGCAGCACGCGCGCGGCCCGCGTCGCCGGCGCAGCGACGGCTGAGCACCGCCACGCGAGCCGCGACGCGCCCCTACCAGGGGAAGCGCTCGTAGTCCTTGAGGAAGCAGCCGTGCAGGTCCTCGCCGGCCTCGCCGCGCACGATCGGGTCGTAGACCCGTGCGGCGCCGTCGACGAGGTCCAGCGGCGCGTGGAAGCCGATCTCGGCCATCCGCTGCTTCTGGGTGTGCGGCCGCTCGTCGGTGATCCAGCCCGTGTCGACGGCGGTCATGAGGATGCCGTCGGTGTCGAGCATCTCCTTCGCGCTCGTGCGCGTGAGCATGTTCAGCGCCGCCTTCGACATGTTCGTGTGCGGGTGGTGCGGCGCCTTGTAGCCGCGGCCGAACTGGCCCTCCATCGCCGAGACGTTCACGACGTACGTCCGCCGCGCCGGCGACGCGGCCATCGCGGCCCGCAGGCGCGAGACGAGGATGAACGGCGCGGTCTGGTTGCAGAGCTGGACCTCGAGCAGCTCGAGCG
>JALRCL010000495.1 GCA_023268575.1 Patulibacter sp. | reverse complement strand
GTGAACTCCGGGAAGTTATTGGTTGCGTGCAGGCGCTCGGAGGCAGCACGCCAGTCATCACGCCAGACGAGATCGTTCCACTCGGGGATGAGGTTGCCCAGCGGGCAGCCGTTGTGGCAGAACGGCACGCCGCACTCCATGCAGCGCGCGCCCTGCTGCTGGACCTCCTCGGCCGGACGCGGGGCGATGAACTCCGTGTAGCGCCCGACGCGCTCGGAGGGGTCGTCCCACCTGACGGGCGACCGGTCGATCTTCAGGAACCCACCGAGCTCGCCCATCAGGCCTGCTCCTCCGTCGAGAGGGAATCGGTGCCGGCGACGGCGTCGGCCGTCGGGGTGGCAGCGGCCGACGCCGCCTCCTCCTCGCGCGCCAGCTGCGCGAGGACCCGCTTGTAGTCGGTCGGGTAGACCTTCACGAAGCGCGTCTTGGCGGCCTCCCAGTCGGCGAGCAGCCGCGCGGCGACGGTCGACCCGGTCCGGTCGCCGTGCTCGGCGATCAGCGCGCGGAGCTCGATGAGGTCGGCCTCGTCGGGATCCTCGAGCTGGTCGAGCATCGTCGGGTTGACGTACTCGCGGAAGCGCCCGTGCTCGTCGTGGACGAACGCGAGGCCGCCGGACATGCCGGCGCCGAAGTTGCGCCCGACCGGTCCGAGGACGACGACGCGCCCGCCGGTCATGTACTCGCAGCCGTGGTCGCCCACGCCCTCGACGACGGCGCTCGCCCCCGAGTTGCGCACGGCGAACCGCTCGCCGGCCCGGCCGCGGAAGAACGCCTTGCCCTTCGTCGCGCCGTAGAGGCACGTGTTGCCGATGATCTGCTGCTCCTCGGCCACGAACGTCGCCTCCGGGGAGGGGCGCACCGACACGGTGCCGCCGGAGAGGCCCTTGCCGGTGTAGTCGTTCGCGTCGCCGACGAGGTGGAACTCGATGCCCGGCATGAGCCAGCCGCCGAAGCTCTGGCCCGCCGAGCCGGTGAAGCTCACCCGCAGCGTGCCGTCCGGCAGGCCCTCGCGACCCTGGTGGGTGGCGACCCGCGAGCTGAGGATGCCGCCGACGCAGCGGTCGATGTTGCGCACCGGCGAGCTGAGCGAGACCGGCTCGGCGCGCTCGATCGCCGGGGCGGCGTCGTCGAGCAGGCTCCAGTCGAGGTGCGTGTCGAGGTGCCCGGTGCGCTGCGGCTCGATGCCGTAGAGCACCGCGTCCTCGCTCTGGCCGGGGCGCTCGAAGAGCCGGGTGAGGTCGACGCCGCGCGCCTTCCAGTGGTCGATCGCCTCGTCGGCCTGGAGCAGCTCCGTGCGGCCGACGATCTCGTCGAGCGTGCGCGCGCCGAGCGTCGCCATGATCTCGCGCATCTCCTCCGCGACGAGCACGAAGTAGTTCACGACGTGCTCCGGCGTGCCCTTGAAGCGCTTGCGCAGCTCGGGGTTCTGCGTCGCGATGCCGACCGGGCACGTGTTGAGGTGGCAGGCGCGCATCATGATGCAGCCCGTCGCGATCAGCGGGGCGGTGGAGAAGCCGAACTCGTCGGCGCCGAGCAGCGCGGCGATGATCACGTCGCGGCCGTAGCCTTGGCAGCCTTCTTGCCGCCCTTCGCAGCCACTGCGGGCGCGGCCGGCGCACCGGGCGCACGGCGGAACCACAGCGCCGCGCCGCTGCGGCCCTTGCCAGTCTCGATGCCGGGGCCGGAGACGCCGTGATTCGTGCCGGCTTCGTCACGGGCGTCGCCTTTGTCGAAGGAGGAGAATTGCGCGATGGACTTGTC
>JALRCL010000466.1 GCA_023268575.1 Patulibacter sp. | reverse complement strand
GCTGCGGGCGCCGCTGCGAAGCGGCGACCGAGCGACTCGCGCTAGGGCGCCGTCGGGGGCGGGGGCGGCTGGTGGCCAGTGTCGGGGTAGAGACCAGCGGCGATCTTCTGGGCCGTTGCGCGATCCCCGGAGAGGATCGCGTCGACGGCCGGCTGGATTCGACCGATCACGGGCTGCGAGGCCGCCCACTTCGGCAGCAACGCGATGATCTCCCGCTGCTCGGGAGTGAGATCGTTGTGAGCGCCGAACCAGATCCAGTCGCGCAACGCGTTGGCTTCGAGAAGCTCGTCGACGAGGTAGGCCGGAACAGGTCCGCCCATTCCCTGCTGCTCCCAGCGGAGGGTGAGGCCGGTGTTCAGGCCGGGCGGCGTCGGGATCCGTACTGCGGAGACGCTGGCGGCAACCTCGCGGACGTCCTCGGGCTGGTAGTTCTCGTTGACCGTGGCAGCCGCGACGCTCCTGGCGGACGGTCCAAGCGGCGAGGGAGTCGCGGCGAGCGCCTGAGCCTTCGCGAGCGCGTCGCGATCGAGGACGTCGGAGTGGCCAGCGTCGGAGCTGGAGGGGTTGGCAGCCACGATCGCGAGGGTAGCGACGAGCACAGCGACCAGCGCCAGGACAACAGCGCGGAAACGGCGGTTGTTGAGCAAGGCGAACATCAGAGCCAGATCTGCCCGGTCATGCCGAACATCGAGTTGTTGCCGAGGTTGCGGCCCCAGACCCGCGCGACGTCGTCGGCGATCATCCAGTCCGGGTGCGCGTGGGTGAAGCGGTACGAGGAATACGGCGTGTGCGCCGGGATCTCGGTGACCTCGTAGATGTCGTTGGCCCAGTAGAGGTTGTAGCTGACGCGCGTGGTGTGCTTGTTGTCCTTGGTGAACTTGACGCGACGGTCGTAGTAGGTGCTCGCGTAGAAGTCGAACGTCCAGCTGTCCTCGCTGGCGTTGTGGGCCTGGCCAAGGGCAGGGTAGGGCAGCAGGTCCCACCTGTTCATGTTGTAGTTGCGGGCGTCGGCGCGGTCCGCGGCGAAGGCGCAGGAGAGCGCGATTGCGGCTGCGATGAGCAGCACGACCGGGGCGTGGCGTCGCCGCGCTCGGAGGAGCGACATAGCTCGTCTTTCGGGGGTCCGCACTCGGGGGACGAGCGTCCTGGGCAGGACGCTCCGGGAAGCGTGCGGGTTCGGCGCGAACGTACCTCTTGGCGCTTGCCTATCGCCGGCAACATCCGCCGATATCGAGCCTCCGTACGTCCGTTGATACTTCGGTCCATGGGCGATCCATCACCAGTCGGTGGTGGCGGCCGCCGTTCGCCGTCGTGGACGCCGCGGCCGCGCAAGAGATGGAGGCGGCCGACGAGGTAGAGCCGCTCGCGCAGCGTTAGGGGACACTGACGCTCATGGCGAGGCCTCGGCGAGCGTGACCGTCCGGCGACCGCCGGGCCGCGCGACGGTGTGCACGCCGCGCCGGGGCGCCGGGGCGCCGGGCGGCAGGCCCAGCAGCGCGGCCGCGAGCTCCGCGGCCGCCCGGGCCGGGAGCACGACGTCGACATGGCGAACGCCGGCGCCGGGGTCGCCGGGGACGGTCAGTCCCCGGAGGTCCCCTCGACGAGCAGGCGCAGCGCTGCGCCGTCGTTGCCGGGCCCGGTGGTGCTCATCGGTCGATCCTCGCGGTATAGACGGCGGTCTGCGAGGCGATGAGCCAGCCGCCGTGGTCGTGCGCGGCGCCGTGCGCGAGGACCTCGGTCACCGCGCGGTCGACGCCGTCGCGCTCAGCGAACGACGCGTGGTCGGTGGCCAGCAGCCGACGGCGCAGCTCCTCGCTGGTGATCGGCGCGGGGTAGAGGTCCAGCAGCAGCGTCAGGACCGCCGCCTCCGCGACGAGATCGTCGGGGACCGGGGCCTGCGCGCCTCCGCCACGGACGGGGCGGTTGTCGTGGATCGTCGCGTCAG
>JALRCL010000494.1 GCA_023268575.1 Patulibacter sp. | reverse complement strand
GCTGCTCGCCGGCACCAAATACCGCGGCGACTTCGAGAAGCGCCTGAAGGCGGTGATCAACGCGCTGAAGAAAGAGCCCGGCGCGGTGCTGTTCATCGACGAAATCCACACCATCATCGGTGCCGGCGCGGCCTCGGGCGGCGTGATGGACGCCTCCAATCTCATCAAGCCCATGCTGGCCTCGGGTGAGATTAAGTGCATCGGCTCCACGACCTACCAGGAATACCGCGGGATTTTCGAGAAAGACCGCGCGCTGGCGCGGCGCTTCCAGAAAATCGACGTGCCCGAGCCCTCGGTCGAGGAAACCTACAAGATTTTGCAGGGCCTGAAGTCGCGCTTCGAAGAGCACCACGAAGTGAAGTACACCAACCAGGCGCTGCGCTCGGCGGCTGAACTAACGGCGCGTTACATCAACGACCGTCACCTGCCCGACAAGGCCATCGACATCATCGACGAAGCCGGTGCCCGCCAGCGCCTCGCGCCGCCCTCACGGCGCAAGAAGACCATTGGCGCGCCGGAGATCGAGGAAATTGTCGCCAAGGTCGCGCGCATCCCGCCGAAAAGCGTGTCGACCTCCGACCGCGAAGTGCTGCAACACCTCGAACGCAATCTGAAAATGGTGGTGTTCGGGCAGGACGAAGCTATCGAGATGCTGGCAACCGCCATCAAGATGGCGCGTTCAGGTCTGGGCCAGACCGAAAAGCCCATCGGCTCTTTCCTCTTCGCCGGCCCGACCGGCGTCGGCAAGACCGAAGTCACCCGCCAGCTGGCGCGGGTGCTGGGGATCGAACTGGTGCGCTTCGACATGTCCGAATACATGGAACGGCACACCGTCTCCCGCCTGATCGGCGCCCCGCCGGGCTATGTGGGTTACGACACCGGCGGTCTGCTGACCGAAGCCATCAACAAGCAGCCCCACGCCGTCCGAGGACGCCGCCGACCTCGGCGAGCTCCTCGCCGAGCGCCAGCCCGACCTCGTCGACTGGGCGGCCTGGCAGCGGATCGACGCGCACGAGCAGGCCCTCGGCGAGCCCCAGGGCCGCCCGCGGGTGAAGCTCACGCGGATCGAGGAGATGGTCGAGGCCGCGCGCGCCGCCGCCGGCGCGGCCTGACCGGGACGACGCCCCACCGACCGCGCGTCGGCGGACGCCTCGGCCGAGGCGTCCGCGACGGCGCGGGTGCGCGGGGCCCCGGCGTACCCTCGGGACGTGGCCCGCGTCCCCACCCAGCTGCAGGCGCTCGCCCGGCGCCTCGGCACGGCGGCGCCGCGGGCGCGCCGCGTCCTCACGGTCCTCGCCGTCGTCGTCGCGACCGTCGGCGGCGGGACGGCCGCCCTCGCCGTCCACGAGCGGACCGCCCGGCTCTCCGTCGGCGAGATCCGCATGTCGCTCTCCCCCGGGCACCGCGGCGCGCTGGACCTCTACGTCCCGCTCGTGGATTGGGGCGTGCGCTACGCGGCGATCCGCCTGCCGGCACGGCTGGAGGTCGACCTGCGCACCGTCGACCGCGACGCGGCCCGGCGGGTCGCCGAGGCGGGGCGCCTCGACGCCCACGAGGTCCAGGACGAGGCGCGCGACGCGCTGGCCGGCTACCTCCGCGGGTCGATCCTCATCGCCGTCCTCGCGGGCGGCCTGACCGGCCTCCTCGTCGCGCTGGCCATCCGCTCGCGCAACGGGCCCCGGCTGCGCTGGACCGCGTCGCTGGCCGGCGGCACCGCGATCGTCGGCGGGATCCTGCTCGTCGTCCTCCTGCCGCCGCGCGGCGCGCTGGACCGCCCGCAGTACTACGCCTTCGGGCCGGACATCCCGCGCGCGCTGGCCGTCCTCTCCGACGCCCAGCGCTCCACCGGCGTCCTGGACCAGGAGCTCGACGCGCAGCTCGTCGGCCTCGCGCGGCTCGTCGTCGACCCGGCCCGGCGCACGTCGCTCGGCGGCGCGCGCCGGCTCACCGTCGCCTCCGACCTGCACAACAACGTGCTGGCGCTGCCGATCCTCGGACGGATCACCGGCGGCGGGCCGCTGCTCTTCGCCGGCGACCTGACCGACCGCGGCTCGCCACTGGAGTCGAACCTGCTCGAGCGGGTCGTGCATCTCGGGCGCCCGTTCGTCTTCGTCACCGGCAACCACGACTCCGACCTGCTCTCGCGGGCCCTGGCCCGCCGCGGCGCGATCGTCCTCGGGCGCTTCGGGCCGCTGCGCCGCGACGGCCGACCCCAGCCCGGGCGGCGGGACCCGACGGTCGAGGTCGGCGGGGTGCGGATCGCGGGCTACGGAGACCCGTTCGTGCGGCTGCGCAGCGAGGGCTACCGCGACCGCTACGACGACGGCGGCCCGAGCGTGGAGGACCAGCAGGCGTTCGCCGACTGGCTGCGCCCGCTGCTGGGCCGCGTCGACGTCGTGATGGTCCACGAGCCGGCGATGCTCGGCGTCGCGCTGCGCGAGCTGGAGGCCGACCCGCCGCGGCGCCCGCTCGTCTTCGTCGTCGGGCACACGCACGCCGCCGAGCTCGACCGCCCGGGCGACCGCGTGACGGTGCTCAACGGCGGCAGCGTCGGCGCGGGCGGGACCGGCAACCTCGCCGGCGACCCGACCGCGGTCGGGATCGCCCGGCTGCTCTACGACGCCGGCCCGCGCGAGCGCTTCCGCCCGCTCGCCGCCGACCTCGTGTCCGTCGATCCCGGGACGGGCTCCTCGACGGCGCGTCGCGAGCGGCTCGACGTGCCGGTCGAGCGCGACGACGCCGCGCCGGCGACGACCACCGCGGCGGCCCCGGAGCCCGCCGGCGGCGAGCGCTAGGGGCCGCGCCCACGGCCGCGCGGGCCTTCCGCGGCCGCCGGGGACCGGCTACCGTCGGGAGGCATGACGTTCTCCGACTCCGGGCCCCTGCCCGGCACCGGCGGCACCGACGCGCTCGACACGCCCGAGGCCACGGTCGTCCGCGCGTTCCTCGCCTCGCTCGAGCTGCGCGACGTCGAGCGGGCAGTGAACCTCGTCGCCGAGGACCTCGTCTACGAGAACGTCTCGCTGCCGACGGTCCACGGCCGCGAGGCGCTGCGGCGGGTGCTCGGGGCGGCGCTGAAGCTCGCCACGGGCTTCGAGGCCCACACCCACCGGATCGCCGTCAACGGCCCGGTGGTGCTGACGGAGCGAACCGACGTGCTGGAGGTCGGCCGCCTGCGCGTCGCCTTCTGGGTCTGCGGCACGTTCGAGGTCCGCGACGGGCGGATCACGCTCTGGCGCGACCACTTCGACTGGCTCAACGTCACGAGCGCGACGGTCCGGGGCCTGCTCGGGACGATGGTCCCGAGCCTGCGCCCCGGCCCGGTCGGCTCCCGCTGACCGGCCGGTCCGCCCGCGTCCGCGTCCCGCCGGTCGGACCGGCGGGACGCCACGGACCCCCGGGTCAGTGCGCGAGCGCCGGCTCGCCGACCGACGCCTGCACGGCGGCGCGCCGCGGCAGGAGCGTGGCCGACACGGCGGCGCCGAGGAGGAAGATCCCCGCGGCCCACCAGAAGGCCGTCGTGTAGCCGTGGACGGCCGCCTCGGCGAGCACCTGCTGGGACGGGACCCGCCCGTCGACGTAGCCCGTCGTCGCACTGGCCGCCAGCGTGCTGAGCAGCGCCGTGCCGACCGCGCCGCCGACCTGCTGGCCGGTGGAGACCATCGCCGAGGCGACGCCGGCGTGCTGCGGCGCGACGCCGAGCGTCGCCGTCGCCATCGCCGGGGCGAAGATCAGGCCCATGCCAACGCCCATGACGAGGAGCCCCGGGAGGATGTGCGCGGCGTAGCCGCCGTCGACGTCGAGCCCGGTGAACCAGAGCATCGACGCGGCCCCGAGCAGCATCCCCGTCGGCACGAGAGGCCGGGGGCCGGTCCGCGGCAGGATCCGCGTGGAGACCGTCGTGGCGGTCGCGATGATCACGAGGTTCAGCGGCAGGAACGCGAAGCCGGTCTTCAGCGGGGAGAACCCGAGCGTCCGCTGCAGGTAGAACGTCATGAAGAGGAACACGGCGAACATCGCCGCGCCGGCGAGGCCGAAGGAGAGGTAGGCCGACGCCCGCGCGCGATCGGTGACGACCGAGAGCGGCAGCAGCGGCTTGTCGCTACGACGCTCGACGAGCACGAACGCCACGAGCAGGACCGCGGCGGCGGCGAGCATCGCGACCGTCAGGCCGTCGCCCCAGCCGTCGCTCTCCGCGTGGGAGAAGCCGTACACGAGCGCGAGCAGGCCCGCCGTGGCGGTGAGCGTGCCGGGCACGTCGATCCGGCCGCGCAGCGAGCCGGCGCGGGCGCCGTGCAGCAGGCGGACGGCGGCGACGGCCGCCGGGATCGCGAACAGGAGGTTGACGTAGAGGCTCCAGCGCCAGGACAGGAGGTCGGTCAGGACGCCACCGAGCAGCATGCCGATGCCCGCACCGGCGCCGGCGATCGCGCCGAAGACGCCGAACGCCTTCGCGCGCTCGGACGGATCGGTGAAGGTCGTGGAGAGGAGGCCGAGCGCGGCGGGCGCCAGCAGCGCGGCGAAGACGCCCTGCGCGGCGCGGGCGCCGACGAGGACGCCGAAGCTGCCCGCGGCGCCGCCGACCGCGGACGCGGTCGCGAAGCCGAGCAGGCCGACGACGAAGACGCGCTTGCGTCCGAGCAGGTCGCCGAGCCGTCCCCCGAGCAGGAGGAGGCTGCCGAAGGCCAGCGCGTACGCGGTGATGACCCACTGGCGCGAGCCGTCGGAGAAGCCCAGATCCGCCTGGGCGGAGGGCAGGGCGATGTTCGTGATCGTCGCGTCGAGCACGACCATCAGCTGGGCGATGCCGACGACGACGAGGATCAGCCAGCGTCGCTCGTGATGCGGGTCGACCGCGGCCGGCGTGGCCGCCGAGGTCTCGGGAGAGGAGGACATGGGAGCTCCTGGGACAGGACGGGACCGGGTGGCGACCCGCACCGCGGGACGACCGCCACCCGTTCGGGACGGTGAAGCGGAGGAATCGCCTCCAAGTGGAGGCCGCTCCTCAACTTCGCTTCGGAGAAGGTAGCAGACAACCGGAGGTCTGTCCTCCGTTTCGCTACGATCGGTCCGTGCCCGATGCCGACGACTCCCAGGTCGCGCCCCCCGAGCGCCCCCTTCGCGCCGACGCGGAGCGCAACCGCCGGCGGATCCTGCAGGCCGCCCGCGAGGTCTTCACCGAGCAGGGGCTGTCGGCGACGATGGACGAGGTCGCCGCGCGGGCGGAGGTCGGCGTCGGGACCGTCTACCGCCGCTTCCCCGAGAAGGACGGCCTGATCGACGCGCTCTTCGAGGAGCGGATCTCGGCGATCGTCGGCGCGGCCGACGAGGGCCTCGCGCACGAGGACGCCTGGGAGGGCCTCGTCCACTTCCTCACCCGCAGCCAGGAGCTCCAGGCCGCCGACCGCGGGCTGAAGGAGCTGCTCATGAGCACCGGCCGCGGTCGCGACCGGGTCGCGGCGATGCGCGACAAGATGCGCCCCCGGGCCGAGGAGCTCGTGCGGCGAGCGCAGGCGTCGGGCGCGCTGCGCGCCGACGTCTCGCCGTTCGACATCCCGCTCGTCCAGCTCGCCGTCGGCACTGCCGTCGACTTCTCCGAGCCGCTGGAGCCGGAGGTCTGGCGACGGCTCCTCGCGATCCTGCTCGACGGGCTGCGCTCCTCGCGCGACGCCCCGACGCCGCTGCCGGAGCGAGCCCTCACCGTCGACGAGGTCTACGCGGGCATGGCCTGCTGGAAGGCCGCCCGCCGCTGAGCCCCGCCGGCTCCGCGCCGTCCGCCGAGCGGCGGACGGCGGGGTGCCGAGGCGCTTCAGGCCGTGGCGGCCTGCAGCGACGCGATCGCGTCGTTGAGCGTCGCGCTCGGCCGCATCGCGGCGTCGGCCTTCGCGCGGTCGACGAAGTAGTAGCCACCGAGGTCGACCGGGGCGCCCTGGACCGCGGCGAGCTCGCCGACGATCTGCTCCTCGTTCGCGGCGAGCTGCTCGGCGAGCGGGGCGAACCGCTCGGCGATCGTCGCGTCCTCGGTCTGCGACGCCAGCTCCTGGGCCCAGTAGAGGGCGAGGTAGAAGTGGCTGCCGCGGTTGTCGATCGTGCCGAGCTTGCGACCCGGCGAACGGTTCTCGTCGAGGAAGGTGCCGGTGGCGCGGTCGAGCGTGTCGGCGAGCACCTGGGCGCGCGCGTTGCCGGCCGTGGTGGCCAGGTGCTCGAAGCTCGCCGCCAGCGCGAAGAACTCGCCCAGGCTGTCCCAGCGCAGGTAGTTCTCCTTCACGAGCTGCTGCACGTGCTTCGGCGCGGAGCCACCCGCACCGGTCTCGAACAGTCCGCCGCCGTTGATCAGCGGGACGACGGAGAGCATCTTCGCGCTCGTGCCCAGCTCCAGGATCGGGAACAGGTCGGTGTTGTAGTCGCGCAGCACGTTGCCGGTGACGCTGATCGTGTCCTCGCCGCGACGGATGCGCTCCACCGAGTAGGTGGTCGCCTCGGCGGGCGCCATGATCTCGATCGTGAGGCCGTCGGTGTCGAGCTCGGGCAGGTAGGCCTCGACCTTGGCGATGAGGTTCGCGTCGTGGGCGCGGGTCTCGTCGAGCCAGAAGATCGCGGGCGCACCGGTGGCGCGGGCCCGCGTGACGGCGAGCTCGATCCAGTTGCGGATCGGCACGTCCTTGGTCTGGCAGGCGCGCCAGATGTCGTGCTGCTCGACGTCGTGCTCGAGGAGCACGTCGCCGGAGGACGCGACGACCTGCACGGTGCCGGCCGTCTCGATCTCGAAGGTCTTGTCGTGGCTGCCGTACTCCTCGGCCGCCTGCGCCATCAGGCCGACGTTCGGCACCGAGCCCATCGTGGTCGGGTCGTAGGCGCCGTGCGCCTTGCAGTCCTCGACGACGGCCTGGTAGACGCCGGCGTAGCTGGAGTCGGGGATGACGGCGAGGGTGTCGTGCTCCTGGCCGTCCGCGCCCCACATGTGGCCCGACGTGCGGATCATGGCGGGCATCGTCTCATGGATCGGGTTCGTGGCCTCGGGCCTGCCGCCGGAACAGGGGCTGTTGCCGGTCCTGG
>JALRCL010000487.1 GCA_023268575.1 Patulibacter sp. | reverse complement strand
GGTATCATGGCGCACATCGACGCTGGTAAGACCACGACGACCGAGCGCATTCTTTATTACACCGGCAAGTCCTACAAGATTGGCGAAGTGCATGAAGGCACCGCCACGATGGACTGGATGGAACAGGAACAGGAACGCGGCATCACGATCACGTCGGCTGCCACCACCTGTGAATGGAAAGGCCACCGGATCAACATCATCGACACGCCGGGCCACGTCGACTTCACCGTCGAGGTCCAGCGCTCGCTGCGCGTCCTCGACGGCTCCGTCGCCGTCTTCGACTCGGTCGCCGGCGTCGAGCCGCAGTCCGAGACCGTCTGGCGTCAGGCGAACGACTACCGCGTCCCCCGGATCGCGTACGTCAACAAGATGGACCGCATCGGCGCGAACTTCGACCGCGCCGTCGAGACGATGATCGATCGCCTCGGCGCGAACGCCATCCCGATCCAGCTGCCGATCGGGGCCGAGGCCGAGTTCGCCGGGATCATCGATCTCGTCGAGATGCAGGCGACGATCTACAAGGACGACATCGGCAAGGACATCGACGTCGTCGACATCCCCGCCGAGTACGCCGACGCCGCGGCCACCGCGCGCGAGAAGCTCATCGACGCGGTCGCCGACCACGACGAGGAGCTCATGGAGCTCGTCCTCGAGGACGAGGAGGTCCCGGTCGAGCGCCTGAAGGCCGCGATCCGTCAGGCGACCCTCGATCTCTCGATCAACCCCGTCCTCTGCGGCTCGTCCTTCAAGAACAAGGGCGTCCAGCCGCTGCTCGACGCGGTCGTCGCCTACCTGCCCTCGCCGCTCGAGGTTCCGCAGATCACCGGCGTCGTCACCGCGAAGGACGGCGAGGAGACGACCGAGGAGCGCCCGTCGGACGACACCGCGCCGTTCGCCGCCCTCGCGTTCAAGATCGCGACCGACCCCTACGTCGGCAAGCTCACCTTCTTCCGGGTCTACTCGGGCACGCTCGACGCGGGCTCGAAGGTCCTGAACACGAACACCGGCAAGACCGAGCGCATCGGCCGCATCCTCGAGATGCACGCCAACTCGCGCGAGGACATCGAGAAGGTCTACTCCGGCGACATCGCCGCGGCCGTCGGCATCAAGCAGGTCTACACGGGCGACACGCTCTGCGACCCGAGCCGGCCGATCGTCCTCGAGGCGATGGACTTCCCGGAGCCGGTCATCAAGGTGGCCGTCGAGCCGAAGACGAAGGCCGACCAGGAGAAGATGGGCGTTGCCCTGCAGCGCCTGGCCGAGGAGGACCCGACCTTCCAGGTCGAGACCAACGAGGAGACCGGCCAGACCGAGATCTCCGGCATGGGCGAGCTCCACCTCGAGATCCTCGTCGACCGCATGCGGCGCGAGTTCAACGTCGAGGCGAACGTCGGCACCCCGCAGGTCTCCTACCGCGAGACCGTCCGCTCGAAGGTCGAGAAGGTCGAGGGCAAGTTCGTCCGCCAGACCGGCGGCTCGGGCCAGTTCGGCGTCGTCGTCATCAACATGGAGCCGGCGCCCGGCGAGGGCTTCGTCTTCGAGAACCAGATCAAGGGCGGCGCGATCCCGGTGGACTACCACCGCGCGGTCGAGCAGGGCCTGTCGGAGGGCATGATCAACGGCCCGAAGGCCGGCTACCCGATGGTCGACGTCAAGGTCACCGTCATCGACGGCAAGTACCACGAGGTCGACTCCTCCGAGGTCGCGTTCAAGATCGCCGCGAACATGGCGTTCTCCGAGGCCGCGAAGCGCGCCAAGCCGACGCTGCTGGAGCCGATCTTCAAGGTCGAGGTCGTCACGCCCGAGGAGTTCATGGGCGACGTGATCGGAGACCTCAACCGCCGTCGCGGCCGCGTCGAGGGCATGGAGCCCCGCGGAAACGCCCAGGTGGTCGACGCCTTCGTCCCGCTTTCGGAGATGTTCGGGTACGCGACCGACCTGCGTTCGGCGACGCAGGGACGGGCGACGTACACGATGCAGTTCGACAAGTACGAGGAAGTCCCGCCGAACATCGCCGAGAAGATCATCGAACATCGAACCGGAGAGGTGGTCGCGGCGTAACGCCGTTTCCACGCATCTAGGCTAAATTGCCTGGTTGGCCGACGAATGGCCGCCAGGGTCTTACGACTGAAACAGACAGGAGCGAATCGCAGTGTCCAAGGAGAAGTTTGAGCGCGACAAGCCCCACGTGAACGTGG
>JALRCL010000418.1 GCA_023268575.1 Patulibacter sp. | reverse complement strand
TGTGCGAGCCTTCCCGGCGTGGCGGACCCCCTGCGCATCGACCCGATCGCCGAGGCGCGTCGCCATTGGACCGACCGCTGGGGACCGGAGCCCGCCCGGCCGATGGCAGCTGTCACCTCGGTCATGCGCGTCCAGCAGATCCTGCTCGCGCGCCTGAACGAGCTGCTGCGCGACGAGGGCCTGACCTTCCCGCGCTACGAGGCGCTGATGCTCCTCTCCTTCACGCGGACCGGATCGCTCCCGCTCGGCAAGATCGGGCAGCGGCTCCAGGTCCACCGCACGAGCGTCACGAACATCGTCGACAAGCTCGAGCAGGACGGCCTCGTCCGGCGGGTGCCGCACGAGCACGACCGGCGGGCGACGCTCGCGGAGATCACCGACGAGGGCCGTGCCCGCGCGGCGCGCGCCACGGAGCGGCTGAACGCCGACGCGTTCGGGCTCGGTGCCCTCGAGGCCGACGAGCAGGAGCGGCTCTCGACGCTCCTGCGGACCGTCCGGCGGTCGGAGGGCGACTACGCCGAGCCGGCGGCCGGCGGCGCCTGAGCGCGCCCGGGGACCCACCGAACCGGGGGCGGCGGCGCGCCGGGACGCTGGACGATCGCCCGGCGCTCGGCTACCATCGAGCAAGATAGGAGGAAGTCCGACTATCGTTGTTCCTCGCAGGATCCCGCACCCGCGGGCCGCCCGACCAGCCCCACGCCAGGACGCCATGCCCACGCCGCCCGAGTCGACGACCACCGCGCCCTCCAGCTACGACCAGTGGCGGGCCGCCTACGGGCTCAACACCGAGCGCGACGTCGAGTTCACGACGCTCGGTGGGATCCCGATCGAGCCCCTCTACACCGAGAAGGACCGGCCGACCGGCACCGCCGAGCAGCCGGACCCCTCGATCGGCGTCCCGGGGCAGTACCCGTTCACGCGCGGCGTCTACCCGTCGATGTACCGCGGCCGGCTCTGGACGATGCGCCAGTTCGCGGGCTTCGGCACCGCCGAGGAGACGAACGAGCGCTTCCGCTACCTCCTGGACCACGGGCAGACGGGCCTCTCGACGGCGTTCGACATGCCGTCGCTCATGGGGCACGACTCCGACAGCGCGCTGTCGCTGGGCGAGGTCGGCCGCGAGGGCGTGGCGATCGACACCGTCGACGACATGCAGACGCTGTTCCAGGGCATCGACCTGGGCAAGGTCTCCGTCTCGATGACGATCAACGCGCCCGCCGCGGTGATGCTTGCGTTCTTCGCCGTCGCCGCCGAGCGCCAGGGCGGGGGCGACCAGGACAACCCGGGCGTCCCGCTGGACCGGCTCAACGGCACGATCCAGGCCGACATCCTCAAGGAGTACATCGCCCAGAAGGAGTGGTGCTTCCCGGTCGACCCGGCGATGCGCGTCCTGGGCGACATGATCGAGTGGTCCACGCGGAACATGCCGCGCTGGAACTCCGTCTCGATCTCCGGCTACCACATCCGCGAGGCCGGCGCGACGGCCGTCCAGGAGCTCGCCTTCACGCTGAAGGACGGCCTGACCTACGTCGAGCAGGCGATCGAGCAATTCCATATGCAAGAGATGCGCGAACGGGTTCTCGCGGCTGGTGAAGGAATCGGGGATAGAGCGCCGATGCAGGAAAGGAACGTGAT
>JALRCL010000485.1 GCA_023268575.1 Patulibacter sp. | reverse complement strand
CGCTCGAGCTTGCGGCTGCCCATGACGACGTACCGGTGCGTCGCCGTCAGCCCATGGAGCAGCAGCACCGGCGCGCGGGGACCGTCGGCGCCGTCGACCAGGACGTTCAGGGACATGGCCGGAGTATCCCGAGCGGCGGACCGCGACCCGCGTCAGCCGAGCGGCAGCGCCAGCTGAGCGCCGGGGCCGTCGACGAGCTCGAGGCCCGCGAGCCGCACGCCGAGCAGGCGCACCGGTGCCGGCGGGCCGTACTCGCGCAGCAGCCCGACGGCGAGCTCCGCGACGAGCTCGCCGTCGTCGATCGAGCGCGGCAGCGTCCGGGAGCGGGTGACCGTCGTGAAATCGGCGAGCCGGACCTTGATCCCGACGGTCCGCCCGCGCCGCCCCTGGGCGTCCAGCGCCTCGGCGAGCTTCAGCGAGAGGCGCCGCAGCTCCCGCTCGAGGTCGTCGGGATCGTCGAGGTCGATCGAGAACGTCGTCTCCCGGCTCTCGGAGACCGGCTCGCGCACCGGCTCGACGGGATCGTCGTCGTCGAACCGGCAGCGTCGGTGCAGCCACGGCCCGGTCCGCGGGCCGAACCACTCGGCGAGCTGGTCGACGTCGACGCCCGCGAGCTGCCGGATCGTGCGGATCCCGCGCCCCTCGAGGTCGGTCGCCGTGCGCGGGCCGATGCCGGGCAGCAACCCGGGCGGCTCGTCCGCCCAGCGTCGCCAGGCCGCCCGCCGGTCCAGCACGACGAACCCGCGAGGCTTCTCCGCGTCGGAGGCGAGCTTCGCGACGAGCTTGCTCGGGCCGATGCCGACGGAGACGTCGAGCGCCGTCTCCCGCTTGATCCGCGCCACGAGCCGCCGCAGTGCGGCGCGCGGCGCGAGCATGCCGGTCAGCTCGAGGTACGCCTCGTCGAGGCTCATCTGCTGCACGACGTCGATCTCCTCGCGGACGATCGACATCACCCCCTGCGACGCCTCGCGGTACGCGTCGAGGTCCGGCGGGACGACGATCGCCTCAGGGCACCGCCGTCGCGCGACGGAGAGCGGCATCGCCGAGCCGACGCCGTGACGACGGGCCTCGTAGGTCGCCGTGGTGACGACCGACCGGGGGCCGTCGTGCGCGACGATCACCGCGCGGCCGCGGAGCTCCGGCCGCCGCAGCAGCTCGACCGCGGCGAAGAACGCGTCGCAGTCGAGGTGGCCGACGCAGCGGACCGGGTCGGCCGGCGACGGGGCCTCGGTCGCGCGACCGTCCTCCTGGCGCTGGCGGGCGGGAGCCACCCGTTCAGGGTAGCCCGCCGCGCGGCGGCGGGGCGAACACCCGTTCGCCCCGCCCGCGAGCGCGCTGCTAGCGGTCGACGAGCACCGTGCCGGTGCTGCCGAAGCCGAGCCGCCCCTTGGTCGCCGCGGTGAGGTCGAACTCGCGCCCGGCGACGTACGGGCCGCGGTCGATGACGCGGGCCTGGACCGTGCGCCCGCCGTGCTTGAAGGTCAGACGGGTGCCGCAGGGCAGCGTCTTGTGGGCGACGCCGATCGTGCCGGGGCTCAGGCGCCCGCCGCAGGCCAGCGCGCCGCCGTAGAGGCCCGGGCCGTAGTACGAGGCGTGCGTGGCCCGGAAGCCGTGCACGCGCTCGACGCGGCGGCTGAGCGCGCGCCCGTGGGTCGTCCCGGCCACCCGGATTCGCGTGGCCAGGTCGCCGGTCCGACGCACGGTCGTCGCCAGGCGGAAGCGCCCGGCGGGCGACGTGCGCGCCCGGTCGGCCTCGCGCCAGCGACCGCCGCGGCGAACCTCGAGCCGCACGAGGGTGCTGCGCGGCACCGCGGTGACGCGACCGCGGTAGCGGGCGCGTCCGCCGACGCGGACGTCGCCGCGCTGGCCCGTCACGCGCAGCCGCGGACGGCGGGGCTTCGCGACCGCGGGGGCCGCGGCGGTCGTCGCGGTGGCGACGCCGGCACCGCCGGAGGCGGGCGCCTGGACGCCGGCCTGGGTCGTCTCGGCACCGGTCGACTCGGCCGCGATCGCGGGCGCGGCCGACGCGGCGAGCGTCACCACGAGCCCCATGGTCAGGGCGACGCGCGGTGACATGACGCTTCCGTCATGGGTCACGGACATGGCAGGACCTCTTCTGGTCGTGACGCCTACGAGGTGAGCTGACGGGCTCGCGCCCGACGACGCCGACCGGTCGGTCGTGTCGACGGGCGCTACGGACGCAGCAGCGTCCGATTCGCCCCGGCTCCGCCCGAGAGGGATCGGGCAGGGAGCAAGTGGGTCCCCCGCTCGGCGCGCACCGATGCGCGCCGACTCGGCGTCGGTGAACGGTCGGATCACCGTACGGGTCCGATCCGGGCACGAACGTGCGTTCGCGCACAGAGCGCAGGGACGCCGCAACCGCGGCGCCGTGCCAGCACCTGCCGCCGCACTGGCGCATTGGCGTTGACCTGGCGTCCCGCTACCCTTCGTCGGTGGTGCGGGCGTCCGAGCCCGCCACCGCGCCCCGCCATGGACCTCCGCGACCCACAGAGCTTCGCCCGCGCGTACGCCGAGCACGCCCCCGGGGCGGCCCAGGCCGCCGGGGCGATCCTCGGCCCCGCGGGCCGGCGCGCCGAGGTCGAGGACGTCGTGCACGACGTCTTCCTCCGCCTCTGGCATCACCCGGAGGGGTTCGACCCGGCCCGCGGGCCGCTCGGCGCCTACGTCCGCCTGCTCGCCCCCTTCATCCCCTTCACCGCCGACGAGGCCTGGTCGCACGCCGTGGCCAAGGGCGAGTACACCGAGGCCGACTCGGTGCACCTCCAGCCCTGGCCCGAGGTCCCGGCCGGCTGGGAGGACGCGCCCGCCGCCGCCGACGTCGCC
>JALRCL010000408.1 GCA_023268575.1 Patulibacter sp. | reverse complement strand
TGCGATGCTCGGATTGTGTGCGGCGCTCTCGGCGTAGCTGCCCGACACGAGCGTGCCGGAGCGTAGCTTCAAGGCGATGCCGGCTTCCGTTCCCGTGTACGGCGCGTAGCTGCGCCGCGCCGCCGCGAGGGCCGCATCGATGAGCGGGTCGGGGTCCGCCTGGTCGAGTTCGAGCACGGGCCGGGGCGAGTCGAGCAAGCCGCCGGCCTGGCCCAGGTCTGCCGGACCGAAGGCGGCGGGCAGGAGTTCGGCCAGGGATCGCGCAGGCTGGCCGGGAAGCAGGATCGAGAGCCCGGCCGGATCGCCGAGCTCCATCAGGAATTGCCTGCAGATCCCGCATGGGGCCGCGCTGATGGCGATCGCCGCGATTCCTTCCTCCCCGGCGGCCCAGGCGCGTGCGACCGCCGCCTGCTCTGCGTGGAGCGTCGTCCAGACCGATGTGCCGGCGAATTCGAGATTGGCGCCGCAATGGATGGCGCCCGACACGCCGCGGGCCACCGCGCCGACGAACACGTTGGACAGCGGCGGACGCGCATAGGCGGCGGCGACGGGGACCAGCGCCGCTAGCAGCGCGTCGCCGGCCTCCGTCAGCGCGATGAGGACCGACCGCTCGTCGTCGGGCCGGCGGGTGCGCTCGACGAGGCCCGCCCCCTCGAGCCGCTTCAGCAGCGGTGACAGCGTGCCGTAGTCCAGTCGGAGCGCGGTGCCGAGCTCCCCGACCGGCACCGCCCCGCGCTCCCACAGGACGAGGAGCACGAGGTACTGCGGATACGTGATCCCGAGCGGCTCCAGCAATGGGCGATAGAGCTGGGTGACCGCGCGGGACGCGGCGTAGAGCGAGAAGCAGAGCTGATCGTCGAGGCGCTGCGACGTGGTGGCGGGATCGGGGACGGCCATGGCGGTCTTCCGGGGACCGTAGCAGTGGGACCCGATCTCATCGCCAGCAATTACATTGCGCACAATTGGATTGTGCGCTAGCTTCTGCAGCGCACCGCACCTCCCAGACCCGGAGCACCGACATGACCAGCGCCACCGATCCGACCGTCGTCCTCGAGCCCGCCGCAGCGGCGTTCGCCCGCGACACCGCCACCCCGCCGTTCCTCTTCCAGCTCCCCGTCGAGGAGGGTCGCGAGACCGTCGAGGGCGTCCAGGCCGAGCCGCCGTTCGTGCCGGAGGCCGACAGCGAGGACCTCCGCGTCGACAGCGGCCACGGGGAGATCACGGTCCGCGTGCTGCGGCCCCGCGGCGCGACCGGCCCGCTGCCGGTCGTCCTGTACGTCCACGGCGCCGGCTGGGTCTTCGGCAGCCGCCACACCCACGACCGCCTGGCGCGAGAGCTCGCCGTCGGCACGGGCGCCGCCGTCGTCCTGCCGGACTACGACCGCTCGCCCGACGTCCGCTTCCCGGTGCCGCTCGAGCAGGCCTACGGCGTCGGCCGCTGGATCGTCGCCAACGCCGCCGACCAGGGCTTCGACGCCTCGCGACTCGCGGTGGCCGGCGACTCCGTCGGCGGGAACATGAGCGCGGCGATCACGCTCCTGGCCAAGCAGCGCGGCGAGCTGGACCTCGTGGCGCAGGTGCTCTTCTACCCCGTCACCGACGCCTCGTTCGACACGCCCTCGTACCACCAGTTCGCGGAGGGCTACTTCCTGCGCCGCGACGGCATGCAGTGGTTCTGGGACCAGTACACGACCGACGAGACCGACCGGGCGCAGAGCATCGCCTCGCCGCTGCGCGCCACCGACGAGGAGCTCGCGGGACTGCCGCCGGCGCTCGTCATCACGGGTGAGGCCGACGTGCTGCGCGACGAGGGCGAGCGCTACGCGGCCCGCCTGCGCGAGGCCGGGGTCGCGGTGACGGCGACCCGGTACGCGGGCATCATCCACGACTTCGTCATGCTCGACGCGCTGCGCGGGACGGCCGCCGCCGAGGCCGCGATCCGCCAGGCGGTCGACTTCCTCTCCGGCGCGCTGGGGACCCGCGGACGCTGAGGCGCAGGCCGGTCGCGGGACGCCGAGCGCCCCGCGACGGGACGATCAGCGGAACTCGCCGAAGGGCTGCTCGGGGCGGATCGTGTCCTCCCCGGTCAGCCCGAAGGCGGCGTGCAGCGCGCGGACGGCCTCCGGCACGCGATCGCCGGCCACGACGCAGCTGATCTTGATCGGCGACGTGGAGATCATCTCGATGTTGATCCCCTCCTCGCCGAGCACGGTGAAGACCTTCGCCGCGACGCCGGGGTGCGTCTTCATCCCGGCGCCGACGATCGAGACCTTGCCCATCTCGCCGTCCGTGCGGACCTCGGCGATGCCCAGCTCCTGCGCGAGCGGGGCGAGCGCCTCCTCGGCGGCCCGGACGTCGTCGCGGGGGACCGTGAACGACATGTCGGCCCGAGCGTCGTCGGCCGGCGGCTCGTTCTGGATGATCATGTCGACGTTCACCTCGGCCGCCGCCAGGGCGCTGGCGATCCGCCCGGCGGCACCGGGCGTGTCCGGCACGCCGACGAGGGTGATCCGGGCCTCGACCGTCGAGTGGGTGACGGCGGTGATCAGCGGGTTCTCCACGCTCTTCTCCTGGTGCTCCTGGGCCTCGGTCTCGGACACGACCCACGTGCCGTCGCCTTCCTCGAAGCTCGACCGGCAGTGGATGCGGACGCCGTGGTTGCGGGCGTACTCGACGCTGCGCAGCTGCAGGACGCCGGCGCCGGAGGCCGACATCTCGAGCATCTCCTCGAACGAGACGACGTCGAGCTTGCGGGCGTGCGGCTCGATCCGCGGGTCGGACGTGAAGACGCCCGGCACGTCGGTGTAGATCTCGCAGACGTCGGCGCCGACGGCCGCCGCCAGCGCGACGGCGGTCGTGTCGGACCCGCCGCGGCCGAGGGTCGTGACGTCCTTCGCCGTCGAGACGCCCTGGAAGCCCGCGACGAGGACGATCCGGTCCTGGTCCAGCGCCTCGAGGATCCGGTCGGCGCGGACGTCGAGGATCCGGGCCTTCGTGTGGGAGGTGTCGGTGACGATCCCCGCCTGCGACCCGGTCAGCGAGATCGCCTGGTGGCCGAGGTCGTTGATCGCCATCGCCGCGAGCGCGCAGCTCACGCGCTCGCCGGTCGAGAGGAGCATGTCCATCTCGCGCGGCGCGGGCCGTTCGCTGATCTCGAACGCGTCGGCGATCAGGCGGTCGGTCTCCTTGCCGCGGGCGGAGAGCACCACGACGACCCGCTGGCCGGCCTCGCGCTTTCGCACGATCCGCGCGGCGGCCCGCTTGATCCGCTCGGCATCGGCGACCGACGTGCCGCCGAACTTCATCACCACGGTGCTCGGTCCGCTGCTCATGCGCGCGGCTGATCCTACGGGCTGCGGCGTTCGGCGGCCCTCACGGTGGCCGGCGGCCAGCGGTCGCCGACGACGCGCGCACGAGGTTCCGTGCTGCGGCCCGTCTCGGGGACGGCGGACGGCGCGTGCGCGCCGGTCCGGTCAGGCGGCGTAGAGCGCGGGGCGCTCGACCTTCGGCGCCGCCTGCGCGATCCGCACCGTCAGCGTGCGCAGGTCGGGCAGGTGCGGGGCGAGCGCGGGCTTGCCGGTCGTCACGAGCCCGACGGCGAGCTCGCGACGCGGGTCGGCCCAGCCGAGGACGTTCGTGAACCCGAGGTGCCCGAAGGCCATCTCGGTGTCCGGTCCGTAGAGGCTCAGCTGCTTGGCACCGAGCATGTAGCCCGACGCGTGGCGCAGCGGCGCCACGAGCGACAGGTCGACCTCGTGGTGCGAGCGCTCGATGATCGCCCGCCGGATCGTGCGGGGCTGCAGGACCCGCACGCCGTCGAGCTCGCCGCCGGCGCGCAGCAGGTCGAAGAACCGCGAGAGCTCGTTCGCGGTCGAGACGACGTTGCCCGCCGGAACGATCGCGCGGAGGAACCGCGGGTCGTTGGAGATCTCGGTCACGGCGTCCAGCGGCAGCCCGAGCGCGCGATCCAGCACCGTGGAGAGCGGGGGGAGCGGCGGCGGGCCCGTCGGCGAGGCCAGGCCGACCGCGTCGAGGTCCTCCGGCGCGACGCCGTAGTTCGTCCAGCGGAACCCGAGCGGGTCCAGGATCTCCTCCCGGAGGACCTGACGGAGGTCCTTGCCGGTGACCCGGTGGACGATCTCGCCGAGGACGAAGCCCCCGGAGACCGCGTGGTAGGCGAGGCGCGACCCGGGACGGGTGCGGACCATCGCGTCGGCGATCTCGCCGAGGAGGAACGCGCGGTCGCCGATCCGGTCGAGGTCGATCGCCTCCTTGCGGATGTTCGGGATGCCCGCCCGGTGCGACAGGACGTGGTCGATCGTGATCCGGTGCTTGCCGCGGCCGGCGAACTCCGGCACGTACTCCGCCACGCGATCGTTGATGTGCAGGTCGCCGCGCTCGTCGAGCAGGTGCACCACGGTCGCCGTGATCGCCTTCGACGCGCTGAAGATGCAGTACGGCACGTCCGGCGTCGCCGGCACCCG
>JALRCL010000361.1 GCA_023268575.1 Patulibacter sp. | reverse complement strand
GGCGTACTCGCGCTGCAGGTCGTCGATGCCCAGCACGGTCGAGTCGAGCGAGAAGTCGTCGATCAGCGACAGCAGCGCCGGGACCTTGACGTTCACCGTCGGCTCGCCGGGATCGCTGCGGATCGGGCCGAGCGCGAAGAGCGAGAGCGACGCGGGCGACTCCGTCGAGTAGAGCGCCTCCGCGGCGGCCATCTTCATCGGCTGGTGCTCGACCGCGCGCACGCCCTGGAAGTGCCCGGCGACGAGCGCGAGCGCGCCGGCGACGAGGCCGACCGCGCAGGCCTGCGTCGCAGCGCGGCGGAAGACGGCGACCTCGTAGCCGCGCCGCAGCTGCCAGGCGGCGATCGCCAGCACGAGGACGCTGCCGGTGAGGACCGCGGTGAGCACGACGTGCGCGACCGCCAGCCCGACGTCGGGGTTGAGGAAGATCGCCGCGACGTCGGTCACCTCGGCGCGACCGTCGACGATCGCGTAGCCGCGCGGGTGCTGCATCCAGCTGTTGGCGGTGAGGATCGCGAACGCCGAGACGACGGTCGCCACCGCGACCGTCCAGAGGCAGGCGAGGTGCAGGCGCGGGCCGAGCGTGCCCCAGCCGAAGAGCCAGAGCCCGAGGAAGACCGACTCGACGAAGAACGCGCCGAGGCCCTCGAGGGCCAGCGGCGCCCCGAAGATGTCGCCGAGGTAGCGCGAGAAGCCCGACCAGTTCATCCCGAACTGGAAGGTCTGGAGCAGGCCGGTGACGACGCCGATCGCGAAGCAGATCAGCATCGGTCGCGCGTAGTAGCGCGTCAGGCGCAGCCACTGCTCGTCCCCGGTCCGCCACCAGCGCGTCTGGAGGATCGCGACGTGCACCGTGAGGCCGATCGACGCGGCGACGATCGAGAAGTGGATGAGCGTCGTCAGCGCGAACTGCCAGCGCGACAGGTCCAGCGCGGTGAGCGACGCCGTGGTGAGCGGGGGCACGAGGGTCTCCTGAACGTCCGTCCGGGCCCCGGGCAGGGGCGAGGGATGGGCGGGCGTCAGGACCCTGGTCGCCGAGCGGGAGCGACCACCTGCGACGATAGCAGCGATGTCGTCGGCCGAACCGGGCACCGCCGGATCCGCCGCCCCGACCGCCCCCGCGGCGGTGCCGGCGCTCCGCTCCTGGCGGCGCCTCGCCGTCGAGCGGCTCGCGCTGCGCGGTACCGGCGACCCCGACGTCGACCTGCGACTGGGCAGCGTCGGCGTCGCCGCCCTGCTCGGCTGGGTGTCGATCGTCGCCGTGCTGCTCGGGCTGGCGACCGGGTTGCCGGTCGAGCACGAGACGCTCGTGCTCGCCACGACGCTCGGAGCGGCGGTCGGGCACGCCGCGCTCGGGCTGCTGCCGTGGTCGCAGCTGCTGGGCACCCGCCGCGGCCGGCTGCTGCTGGACCTCTGGGCCGGTGCGCTCGTCGCCGGCGTCGTCGGGCTCGTGCTCACCGCCGGCGGCGCGTCGCGGCTCGACCTCCTGTTCTTCCTCGTCGTCCCGTGGCTGGCGACGCTGCAGGAGGGCCGGCGCCGCGTGGGGTGGCTCGTGGCGGCCACGCTCGCGTTCGGGGTCACCCTCGCCGTCGCTCCGTCGCCGCTGCCGACGGCCGAGGCGCTGCTGCACGCCGTGCTCGTCGCCGGCGCGGCGATCCTCGCGGCGCTGCTCTCCGGCGCGGCGCGCCGCCAGGCACGCGGTCGGGCGGCGGCGATCCGGCGCGCCGAGCTCGAGGGCGCGATGCTCGCCGAGGGCCACCACCGGGTGAAGAACTCGCTGCAGGTCGTCGCCGACCTGCTGCTGCTCGGTCGGCCCGCGGAGGACCCGGAGACCGACGCGGGCGACCACTCGAGCGGCGAGCGGCGGGGGCCGAGCGGCGGGGCGGCCTTCGACCAGGCGGCCGCGCGGATCCGCGCGATCGCCGCCGTCCACGACGTGCTCGCGGCGCGCTCGGGCGGGCGGGTGCTCGCCGCCGACCTGCTGGCGGCCGTCGTCGCTGCCGGCGACCCCGATGCGACGACGCTCGACGCCGGCGGGACGGGCCTGACCTTCCCCCACCAGCAGGCGCAGCACGTCGGCGTGCTCGTCAACGAGCTGCTGACGAACGCCCACCGCCACGGCGTCGCGCCGTACGCCGTGACCCTCGCGGTCCGCGACGGCGAGGCCCGGCTGGCGGTCGCCGACGCCGGCCCCGGCGTGCCCGAGGCGGCGTGGTCCTCGCCCGGGCTCGGCCTCCGGCTCGTGCGCCAGGTCGCCGTCCAGGGGCTCGGCGGGCGCCTGGAGCGCCAGCCGGGCGCCGTCGTGGTGTGCTTCCGTGTGGACGACGATGCGCATCCTGGTCGCTGAGGACGATCCGATCATCGCCCTCGGGATCGCCCGCCGGCTCGAGCAGCTCGGGCACGAGGTGCTCGGACCGTTCGGCCGCGGCGACGAGGTCCGCACCGCGGCCCGGGAGCAGGATCCCGAGCTGCTGCTGCTCGACGTCGACCTCGAGGACGCCGACGGCCTGGAGCTCGCCGCCGAGCTGACCGCCGAGGGCCCTCGGCGCCCGATCGTCGTGCTGACCGGGCTGGACGCGCCGGAGCTCGTGGACCGTTCGATCGCCTCGGGCGTCGAGGCGTTCCTCACGAAGCCCGTCGACGACCGCCAGCTCGACGCCGCGCTGCGCGTCGCCGCCGCCCGCCACGCCGAGCTGCGGGCCCTGCAGGACGAGGTCTCCGACGCCCGGCAGGCGCTCGCGGACCGCAAGGTCGTCGAGCAGGCCAAGGGCATCCTCATCCGCGCGCTCGGGATCGACGAGCCGACGGCGTTCGCCCGGATCCAGCGGACCGCCCGCGACCGCAACGTCCGGCTCGTCGAGGTCGCCCGCTCGATCGTCGCCCAGCGGCAGCTGCTCGAGGAGCGCCGCTCCGCCCCGTAGCCGCCCGGCGACCGGGTGCGGTCGGGCCGGTACGATGAGGGTGTCGCGCCGCCGTCACCAGGACGGGGTGGCGGCGCTCCAGGGAGGACGCTGCTCATGCGCGTCACCGAGCAGGACGGCCGTCCGGCCGACGGGCCCGAGGGACCCGCACCCCGCGTCGCCGACGAGGCGCCGCGCCAGCACCGCTCGTGGCAGCAGGAGCTCGCGCCCCACGCCGTGCCGCGCCTGGATCGCGCGCTCGCCGTGCTCGCGACGTCGGTCGTGCCCTTCCTCGGGCTCGTCGCCGTGGCGGTCCTGCTCGCGGGCGTCTCCCCCCTCCTGCCGCCGGTCGTCGCGGCCGTCGCGGCGGGGTTCCTGCTGCGCACCTTCATCGTCTTCCACGACTGCGCGCACGGCTCGTTCGTCCCGTCCAAGCGGGCCAACCGCTGGCTCGGGCGGGCGCTCGGCCTGCTCGTCTGGACCCCGTTCGGCGCGTGGCGCCACAGCCACGCGATGCACCACGCGTCGGCCGGCGACCTCGACCGGCGGGGGCACGGCGACGTCCCGACGATGACGGTCGCCGAGTACGCGGCCGCCTCCCGCGCCACGCGGCTCGCCTACCGGCTCTTCCGCCACCCGGCCGTGATGTTCACGATCGGCCCGTTCTTCGCGATGGTGCTCGTGCCGCGCCTGCCCTCGCGCAAGAGCCGCCCGCGGGTGCGACGCAGCGTGCTGCTCAACGACCTGGCGCTCGCCGCGGGCGTGACCGTCTTCTGCCTCCTCTTCGGCTGGCAGACGTTCCTGCTGATCCAGGTGCCGCTGGTCCTGTTGGCCGGCGGCGCGGGCGTCTGGCTCTTCTTCGTCCAGCACCAGTTCGAGGGCGTCTACTGGGAGGACGCCTCCCGCTGGTCCTACGTCGACGCGGCCCTGCGCGGCAGCTCGTACCTGAAGCTCCCGAGGCCGCTGCAGTTCCTCTCGGGCAACATCGGGCTGCACCACGTGCACCACCTCAGCGCGCGGATCCCGAGCTACAACCTGCCGGCGGCGCACGCGAGCAGCGACGTGTTCCGCGACGTGCCCGAGGTCGGGCTGCGCGACGGGATCCGCGCGCTGCGGCTGAAGCTCTGGGACGAGGAGCGCCAGCGGCTCGTGACGTTCGCCGGGTCCCCCGCCTCGGCGTAGGAGCTCGCCGCCGTCCCCGGTCGCGGCCTCAACGCGCCGCCGGACCGGACCGGCGCTCGAGGGCGTCGGCGAGCGCCCCCTCGAGCGCCGGCGGGGCGTCGTCCTTCAGGGCCACCCCGGTGAGCTGCCGGCGCAGCGCCTCGCGGGCGAGCCGCGCGACGGTCCCGGCGGCGGCCGCGATCGGCAGGCCGGCGGGGCGGATGTTCGAGACGCAGTTGCGCTGCGCGTCGTGACGCCCCGGTCGGGGGTCGAACGTCAGGTAGGCCCCGAGGCTGTCGGCGGTCGACAGCCCCGGCCGCTCGCCGATCAGCACGATCGCGAGCGCGGCCCCGAGCGCCTCGCCCACCGCGTCGCCGAGCGCGACGCGTGCCTGGTGGGCGACGACGACCGGTCCGATCGCCAGGCCGTCGAGGCGCGTGGCCACCGCGTGCACCGTCGCCGCTCCGTGCTCGCGGACCGCCCGTGGCGAGAGCCCGTCCGCGACGACGAAGGCCACGTCGCAGCGGTCGCCGCCGGCGGTCGCGCGGAGCCGCTCGGCCTCGCCGTCGGCCAGCCGCCGGCCGAGGTCGGGGCGCTGCAGGTAGCTGGCGCGATCGGCGCAGGCGCTGCGGACCGCGATCGTCGTGCGGGGCGCCAGCGCCGCCGCCAGCGCGTCGCCGTCGAGCGGCTCGTGGACGGCATCCCTGGCGCCCGCGTGCGCCAGGCGCAGCGCGAGCTGGTCGCGGGTGGTCAGCGCATCGCCGGCGCGCGCCAGCCCGATCCGCGCCGGCGTGGCCGCCCGCAGCGGGGCCCAGGGATCGCCGTCGACGACGCGCAGGCGCCGCACGGCGCCGTGGGGCCCGCGCGCGCCGCCCGCGCCCGACGCCGCG
>JALRCL010000298.1 GCA_023268575.1 Patulibacter sp. | reverse complement strand
GCGCTACTCCAAGGAGGACGGGATGCCGGAGACCATCCGGGCGGCGGCGGTGCAGATGGAGGCGGAGGTCGGCAACGTCGACGCGAACCTCGAGATGGCGGACGCGCTCGTGCGCGCGGCCGCCGCGGAGGGCGCCACGTGGATCGTGCTGCCCGAGTTCTTCGCCTCCGGCGTCGCCAACCGGCCCGAGCTGCGCGACGCCGCCCCTGCGGCCGACGGCGCGCCGACCGCGCTGCTGCGGGAGCTCGCCCGCGAGCTCGGCGTCCACCTCAGCGGGTCGACGCTCGTCCGCGACGCCGACGACCACGTCCGCAACGCGTTCCTGCTGGCGGGGCCGGACGGCGCGCTGCTGGGGCGACACGACAAGGACCTGCCCACGATGTGGGAGAACGCGCTCTACGTCGGCGGCGGCGACCCCGGGCGCCTGGAGAGCGCCGACGGGCGCACCGTCGGCGTCGCGCTCTGCTGGGAGCTGCTGCGGACGGCGACCGCCGAGCGCCTCGCCGGCCGCGTCGACCTCGTCGTCGGCGGCTCCGGATGGTGGAGCATCCCGACCTGGGTGCCCCGGCCGCTCTTCCGCGCGCTCGAGCGCGCGAACCACGAGCGCGCCGTGCGGGCGCCGGAGCGGTTCGCGCCGTACGTCGGCGCCCCGGTGGTCCACGCCGCGCATGCCGGCCCGGTCTCCTGCCCGTGGCCGCTCGCCGGATGCGTCTACAGCGGGCGCTTCGCCGGCGGCGCGGGGATCTACGACGCCGACGGCTCGATGCTCGCCCTGCGCCGGCGCGACGAGGGCCCCGGGGTGGCGGTGGCCGACGTCGTGCCGGGCCGGCGGACGCCACGCCCGCGGCCCGACCGCTTCTGGCTGCAGGAGCGAGGCGCGATCGCCGCCGCCGCATGGGCGTACCAGAACCCGGTCGGCCGGCGGGAGTACCGACGCGAGCACCGCCGGCGCCTCGACCGCGCCGCCGTCGCGGGACGCGGCCGATGAGCACCGCGCCCGACGCGGGCCGCGCTCCGGTGTCGCCGCTCGTGCGCTCCGGCCTGACCGAGCTCGCGGCCGCCGCCCTCTCCGGCTGGGTGTTCACCGCCTGCCGGACGCAGCCCGACCTCACCCGCAGGCTGGGGATCCGCAGCACCGCGCGCATCCGCCAGTGGCACCTGGACCTCGCCGCCCTCGGCGCCGCGAGCATCGCCTGCGGCCTCGCCGTGCCGGACCCGCCCCGAACCGCCGAGCGGGCCCTGCGGATCGGGGCGTGGACGAACGCCATGGCGTTCCTGCCGCTGGCGTTCCGGCCGGACCTCGACCGGCATCCGGCGTACCTCGCGGCCGTGACGGGCTCGTTCGTCAGCACGACCGTCGGGTTCTGCGGGCTCGCGCTCAGCGCGCGCCGACGCGCGCGCTGAGCCCCCGCCTACGCCGGCTCGGCGGCGTCGACGAGCAGCAGCGCGTTGCCGTCGGGATCGCGGAGGAAGACCATCGTCGGGGCGCCCAGCGCCCCCTCCATCACCGGGTCGAGGTCGACGCCCGCGGCCTGGAGCGCCGCGTGGTCGGCCCGGAAGTCGGCGCTGTCGAGCGCGACGCAGACGCCGCTGGCCGGCGCGAACTCCTCGCTGGGCACGGGCGGTCGACCGAGCGCGATCGTCGCCTCGCCGCCGGGCGGGGCGACCTCGACCCAGCGCTGCCGCGCCTCCTCCGGCCCGAACGGCACGTCGGCGCGCAGCTCCATGCCGAGCACCCCGGTGTAGAACGCGATCGCCGCGTCCTGGTCACGGACGGGCAGGACGGTCCGGCCGATGCGGCGGACGTTCTCGACGGCGGGCGAGCTCATGCGGATCTCCTGGTCTGCGAGGCGCCGACCCGATGCCGGAGCGCTCGATTACGTGGACCGTGCCGGGGGCCGGAACTCATCGGTCCGACGGCGCCCGGCGTCCCGCCGGTGTCGGCACCGCTGCGCGACGGCACCGGCTCGACGGGGGCTGGGCACCGACGGGCCGGATCCGGGCCAGGGCCGGCGCGCTACTCCGAGGGCGACTCGACCTCGTTCTCGTAGCGCGTCGTCACCGGCTGACGGACGACCCGGCCGTCGGCGTAGCGGATCGTGCGCGTCACGGTGATCTGGAAGTCGCCGCCGGGCGCCGGCCGGCGCTCGCCGGGGCTCGCGCTCACCCGTCGGCCCCCGTTGTGGCCGTAGAGGGTCACGGTGATCCCGCCGTCGGTCGTCCGCGTGCGCACGAGCACCGGAGCGTCGGTGTCGTTCGTCCAGCGCAGATCGATGTCGGGGAAGTTCAGCGTCGACTCGCGACCCGGCGGATAGCGATCGATGTAGAGGCTGTGGGCGGTGTGCGCGTCGAGCTGCAGCCCCGCGAAGTACGCGGCGTTGTAGACCGTCGTGGAGACCTGGGACACGCCGCCGCCGACGGAGGGCTCGATCTTGTTGCCGGCGATGAACGGCGCCTCGACGTAGCCCTTCGCCTTCGTGCGCTCGCCGGTCAGGCCGTTGAGCGAGAAGGTCGCGCCGGGCGCGATGACGGTGTTGTCGATCGTCGCCGCCATCCGCCGGATGTTCGTGACCCGGGGCTGGCCTGCGACGTACGGCGTCGTGAAGCTGCCGATGAGCTGATCGACCTTCCGCGCCTGCGCCGTCGTGACCTTCGGCTGCGTCGTGGTCGTCGGCACCCGGACCTCGTGCTCGGCGCCGCGCACCGCGGCGCGGATCGCCTCCGCCGCCGCCTCGCGCCGCAGCGCGCGTCCCGGGCGGCCGGGACGCACCCGGACGTCGACGCTGCGCGGACGGAAGCTCTCCGAGCCCTTGCCGGTGAGGATCGCGTCGGTCGCCGGGGCGATCGGCCGTGCGTCGCGGGCGGGCCGCTCGGCGCGCTCGGCCAGCCGGTCCAGCAGCGACGCGAGCCGTGCCTGGTCGACGCCGAGGCGCGCGCTGCGGCCCCCGTCGCGGCCCTCGAGCTCGACGAGCGGCGCGAGCTCGTCGATCGTGAGGTCCAGCGGCGCGCCGGCCCCGGTGATCCGCAGCGGCTCGGAGAGGAAGCGCTCGGCACTGCGGGCGAGCTCGTTCAGGCGCCCCGTCGGCACCGCGGCGATCGTCCGCGTCGGAATCGAGACCGGCCCGCGGCCGGCGGCCAGCAGCTCGGCGCGGACGCGCTCGGTCAGCCGTGCCTGGTTCACCGCGCGGCCGGGCCGCGAGGCCTTCGCCTCGACCGCGCCGGTGGACGCGTCGACCGCGAGCGCCCCGGGGAACGGATCCCGGACCGCGTCGCGGGCGATCCGGCGCACGGCGGTGCGCAGCGCACGGTCGTCGACGGTGATGCGGGCCGGCACGCGCCGGGTGCCGAGCAGCGAGCCGAGCGTCGCGGGCAGGCCGCCGAGGACCCCCGTCCGCCCGGCGTCGAGCGCCTCCCGGACGGTGCCGTCGAGGTCGAAGCGGTAGCCGGCATCCGCCGGGCGGAGCTCGCGCGTCCGGCCGTCGAGGGTCAGGCGGACCGGCTCCTGGGCGCCGAGCACGGCCCCGATCCGGCGGCGGATCTCGGACGCATCGGCGCCCCCGACGTCGACCCCGGCCACCCGGACGCTCGGCAACGCCTTGCCGGCGTAGGCGGCGCGGGCCACGAGCGCCGCGGCGAGCAGGACGACGAGCACGCCGGCGAGCACCGCAGCGCCGAGCGCCAGCGGCCCGGCCGGCGTGCGACGCGGAGGTCGGCCGGCGCCGCGGGCCGTGCGCGGGCCCTGCGGCGGGCGGCCACCGCCGGTCCCACCCCTGGTGGGTCGCCCGCCGGACGGCGGCCCCTGGGGCGGGCGACGCGGCCCCTGCGGACGACGCGGGTCCGACGGCCCGCCCGGCGAGACCGGGCCGCGCGGCCGGCCGTCGGCGGCACGGCCCGTCGCGTCGCGATCGCGCCCGGGGCGCGAGGCCTGCGGCGCGCGGCGGCGCCCCTCGCGGCCGCGCAGGTCGCGCGCACGGACCTCGGCCGGCGCGGGATCCGGACGACGGGCGCTGCGGGTGCGGGACGGGACGGGCATCGGCCCACCGACGGTAGCCCGCCGCGCGCGCCGAGGACCCCGACCGGCGGCCCCTGCAACCGGTCCTGCACCCCCGCTGCGCCGTCGCGGAGGACGACCACGGACCTCC
>JALRCL010000214.1 GCA_023268575.1 Patulibacter sp. | reverse complement strand
GGCGTAGAGCCGGCGGGTGGCCTCCTGCAGCTCCTTCGTCAGCTGCTCCAGCGTGTCGGCGAGGTCGGCCGCGGAGTCCATCCCGACGGGGAGGAAGCGGTCCTCGAGGATGTCGGAGGTGTAGAGCCCCACGCCGACGATCCGGTCCTGCCAGTCCTCCGGATCGGTGTAGGCGGTGCCGAGGTCGGTGACCTCGATCTTCACGTCCCGGGTGATGACCGCGAGCGTCAAGTTGTTGTACGTGACGTCGGCGGCGACGCCGTCCAGCCAACTGAAGTCGCACTCGCTGAGGTTCGTGAAGTCGCGGACGTGCAGGAGCGTCCGGTCGCCGAGCTTGTAGGGCCCGGAGTTGTTCAGCCCGACGCGGCTCTCGCAGTGGACGAGGAACGAGTACTGCGTGCCGATCGCGATGAACCGCGCGGCGGCGCGCCGCAGGCGCTCGTCGGCCTCGAAGGCGTCGGCCTCCAGCACCTGCAGGGTGCGCTCCTCGTGCAGCGGCGCGATGTCCTGCGCATCGAGGTTCCACACGTGGGCGTTGGCCCGGTTGTAGGACCGCAGGAACCGGTAGTTGTAGTCCACCATGAACCACAGGTCCTCGAGGTTGTCCTCGGGACGCAGCAGCCCGGCCTTGATCAGGCAGGTCCGGCCGTTGAGGTAGAAGTTGAGCATCCCCCAGCTCGTGACCCGCTGCATGTTCGTGGTCACGTTGCGGGCGCGGTGCCCGGCCTCCTCCGGCGAGAGGTGCTCCGTGGTGGCGCGCAGCAGGTCCGGGAACCGGTAGTACGCGTCGTAGAAGCACATCATGAGGTAGGGCATGATGGGAAAGAGCTTCGACTCCTGCGCGGTGCGCGTCAGCATGTTGAAGATCAGCTGATCGTCGGTCCGCTGCAGGTGGGTGTTGAGGAGCAGCAGCTGCTCCTCGTCGATGCGCCAGTCGCTCATCCGCCCGACTCCACCGACCGGACCTCGGCGCGCGGCTTGGCCTCCTCGCCGTAGTACGCGTCGACGTTCTGCGCCTCGGTCGAGTAGCTCACCGTGACCGTCTCGCCGTCGCGGAGGGTCCGCGCCAGCCGGACGTTCATGAGCACCGGGACGCCGAACTCGCGGGCGATGATCCCGAGGTGGCTGCGGACCGTGCCGGCGAGGCAGAGGACCGCGTCGAACTCCTCGAGGATCGGGGCGGTCATCGTGCCGCCGGCGTCGTCGATGACGCCGATCGTGCCCTCCGGCACGCCCTCGCGCATGAGGCGATCGACCTCGGAGACCTCGCGCACGACGAGGACCGTGCCCGTGACGTCCTCGTGCTCGAAGACGTTGTCGCCGTCGGCCACGACGCCCTCGGGCCAGTCCGTGCGCTCCTCCAGCGGCGCGGCCTCGGACCGCAGGACGTAGAGGTCGGGGCGCTCGCGGGCGGCGATCTCGCAGCCGGCGAAGAGCTTGCGACCCTCGACCTCTTGGAACCGCGTGACGACGGTGTCGGCGACCCGGGCGGCGTCCTCGGCGGACAGCAGCGCCAGCGGGTCGGCGCTGACGACCTCGTGCCAGGGCCGGTCGATCGCGGCGGCGTTGGACTCGACGGTCCGGAGCAGGTGCTCGCGCGTGAGCCGCGAGAGGGTGGTGCCCTCGGGCAGCGTCCACTTGGGTGTCGACAGCGGGTGGTCCATCAGCGTTCCTCCGTGGTGGCCCGGGCGACGCCCGGACCGGCTGTACGTGGCCGCAGGCTCGCGCCTGCGCAAGGGGTCCGGGGACCGGTTGGAGCGGCCTGCTGTAGGGCGCTCCAAGCCGGCTCCGGCCCCGTCGCCCGGACCCGGCGCGCGGCCGGTCCGGGGCGTGGTCGGATGGTCGGTGGGCCCGTCCCGCGCGCCGCTCCGGCGCGCAGGACGACCCGGGTCGAGGTCAGCGTCCGTCGCGGCGCAGGACGCCGGAGACGGCGACGGCGATCGCCAGCACGGCCCCGTTGACGACCTCGGTCCAGGTGAACTCCAGGCCGCCGACGATCAGCCCCTGGCTGACCCAGACGAGGAACGTGCCGCCGATGATCGTGCCCCAGACGGTGAAGCGCCCGGTCGAGAGCACGACCGTCGAGAGGAACGCGGCGGCGAAGGCCGGCAGCAGGTAGCCGTTGGCAACGTCCGGCGACGCCGATCCCTGGTTCGCCGCCAGGACGACGCCGGCCAGCGCGGCGAGCACGCCGCCGACGACGAACGCCCAGATCGTCTGGCGCCCGGTCCGCACCCCGGCGAGCTCGGCCGCCTCGGCGTTGCTGCCGGTGGCGTGCAGGTGCCGGCCGAAGGTCGTCTGCGTCAGCGCGACCCAGAGGACCGCGGCGACGGCGAGCAGCAGCACGATCGTCCACGACATCCCCTCGACGATCCCGTCGGCGCCGAGCAGCACGAGCACGAGCGCCAGGACCGCGACGCCGACGGGGGCGACGATCCGCCACCGCTGCGCGTCGATCCGTGCCGGCCGCCGGCGGAGCACCGCCGAGATGGCGGCGACGAGCAGGACCGCGGCGATCACCCACGCGACCGCGGAGGGCACCTTGTTCGTGAAGGCACCGAGCGACCCGGGGCCGGAGAACCAGCCCGGCAGCGGGTGGCTGTCGCTCGTCGGCGAGAGCTGCGTGCCCTTGGAGTAGACGGCCGAGAGGCCGAGGAAGATGCCGCCGGTCGCGAGCGTCGCGATGAACGTGTTGACCCGCAGCCGCACGACGAGCAGGCCGTTGAGCAGCCCGCCGCCGGCGCCGATCGCCAGGCACGCGACGACGACGAGCGCGAACGGCCAGCCCTGCGTGATCTTCAGGCCGATCGCGAGGAACGTCGTGAGCGTCGCCATCGAGGCGACGGACAGGTCGAACTGGCCGGCGATGAGCGTCACGAGGACCGCGAGGCCGAGCAGCAGCACGGGTGCGTTCTGGTGGACGTCCAGCAGCCGCGCGTCGGTGCTGAGGAAGGCGTCGCCGAGCCAGGCGCCGTAGGCGCCGAAGAGCAGGAGGAACGCGAGGAACGTCACCGAGCCGCGCAGGGCCGCGGACTGCAGCAGCCCGCCGCGCGCGGGTTCCGGACGATCGCCGGCCGGGGCCGGCGCACCGGTGTCGGGGACGGACAGGTCGGTGGTAGCCATCAGATGAACGCCTCGAGGTCCGTGTCGGACAGGTCGCTGGGGACGCGGAAGGGACCGACCCGCCCGTCGTCGACGACCGCCATGCGGTCGGCGACGGACAGGAGGTCCTCGAAGTCGGACGACACGACGAGCACCGCGGCGCCCCCGTCGCGCAGCTCGCCGATCAGCCGGTAGATCTCGCGCCGGGTGGGCACGTCGACGCCGCGCGTCGGCTCGCAGAGAACGTAGACCCGGGGGTCGCGGAAGAGCGCCCGGCCGAACACGACCTTCTGCTTGTTGCCGCCGGAGAGCTCGCCGTAGTGGCGGTCCGGGTCGGCGGGGTGGACCGACAGCCGCTCGACCATCGCCGCGGCGTCGCGTCGCTCGTGGCCGCCGCGCAGCAGTCGCCACGGGGCGCGCCAGCGCTCCAGCGCGGAGATCGTGAGGTTGTCGCGCACGGCGTGGTCGTCGAAGCCGCCCTGCCGCTCGCGGTACGGCGGCACGAGCGCGGACGTGGCGCCGGGGGCGCGGACGACGGCGCCGCTGCGCGGACGCAGCGCCCCGTGGGCGAGGAACGCGACGTCGTGCAGCCCGGATCCGGGCAGGCCGGTGAGGCCGACGATCTCGCCGGCCCGGACCTGCAGGTCCACGGGCCCGGCACGGCCGGCGCACGCGGCGTCGAGCCGCAGCAGCGCCTCGCC
>JALRCL010000192.1 GCA_023268575.1 Patulibacter sp. | reverse complement strand
GGGGTCGGAGCCGGTGCTTCGCGAAACGGAGCCCCCTCCGATCGATCCCCGGCTCCAGGCGCTGCTCGGTCCCCGGCTGCAGTGGGAGCGGCAGGTGCGCTCGCTCGGCGAGCGCCTGGCCGTCAACACGGTGATCCAGGGCACGGCGGCGGACATCATGAAGCTCGCGATGATCGGCGTGGACCGCGCGATGCGGGAGTCCGGCACCGCGGCGCGGATGATCCTCACGATCCACGACGAGCTCCTCTTCGAGGGCCCCGCCGACGAGATGGACGACCTGCGCGTGCTCGTCGAGCGCGAGATGGTCGCCCCGTGGGTCCACGACCCGCCGCTGAAGGTCGAGGGCGGCGTCGGGCGGACCTGGATCGACGCGAAGTAGCGCGGGGTCGTCGCCGGGTCGGTCGCGTCGCGCGAGCGCTGCGGCGGCCGGTGCCTCGCCCGCGGGCCACGTCGCCGATCGCCGGCCGGCCAGGCGGACCGAGGCGGCGGCGGTCAGCGTCGCGTGCTGACCCAGCGCGCGAGCAGGGGGGCGAGCAGGAGCATCGCGAAGAGCCGCAGCACCTGGAGGGCGAGGACGAAGGTCGTGTCGACGCCGCCGGAGGTCGACGCGGCGAGCACCGCGTAGAGCCCGCCGGGCGTCGTGGCGAGGTACGCGTCGAGCGCCCCGACGTCGGTGAGCGCGACGAGCAGCCACCCGATCGCGGCGCTGATCGCGATCAGCGCCGCGATCGAGACGAGCGTCGCGGGCAGGATCCGCGCCGCCTGGCGCAGGCTCGCGACGGTGAACCGCAGGCCGACGCTCAGCCCGATCCCGGCGTAGGCGGCCTGCAGCAGCAGGTCGGGCATCGGCGCGGCCAGGCCTGCCCCCGCGAGCACGAGCCCGGCCGACACGATCAACGGCCCGAGCAGCGACCCCGCCGGGATCCGCGCGACCCGGGCCAGGAGCGCGCCGGCACCGACGCAGAGCACGGTGAAGGCCAGGCCCTCCAGGGCGCTGCCGTGCGCCGTGCCGACCACGCCGTCGCCACCGCTGCCGCCGCCGCTCCAGACGCCGGCCACGATCGGCGCGAGCAGGACGATCACGAGCACCCGCAGGTACTGCATGACCGCGACGAGGCGCTCGTCGGCGCCGAGCTCGCGGCTGATCGCCACGATCCCCGACGCGCCGCCGGCGATCATCCCGAAGGCCGCCGTCGGTCGATCGACCGCGGAGAGCCGGGCCATCAGCTCGCCCGCGGCCACGGACGCGCCGAGCGTCAGGACGAGCACGGCGAGGACGATCGGGGCGTGGTCGCGCAGCTCGGTGAGCGTCGAGGACTGCACGTAGAGCCCGAGCGAGACGCCCAGCAGCGCCTGCGACCCGCGGGCGGCGGGCTCGGGCAGGTCGAGCGTCCGGGGGCCGCGCAGCGCCCACGCCAGGCCGACGAGGAGCCCGGCGAACATCGCCGGCGTCGGCAGGCCGACCGCGTCCGCCGCGAGCGTGGCGACGACGGTCGCGGCGAGGAGCGCCGTCCAGCTCGTCGCTGTACCGCCGACGCGGGCGGGGAGCCGGAGCAGCGCGGGCACGACGGCCTAGGCTACGGACGAACGCCCGCCGCCCGCTCGAGGCGGCTCGATCCGCCGCCGCAGCGACCGGGTCCCCGCACGGGTTCGGGTAGCCTCATTCGTCGATGTCCTGCTCGACGGACCCCCAGCCGCTCGCCGTTCCCCGACCGCCTGCCGCCTGATGTGGCCGCGTCGGACGAGCACGCCCGCGCCGTCGGCCGCCGCGCCCGGCGACCGGCTCCGCGGTGACGACCTGACGCTCTCCTACGACTCGCGCGTCGTCTCGCGCGGGCTCGACGTCGTCGTGCCCGACGGCTCGTTCACCGTCATCGTCGGGCCGAACGCCTGCGGCAAGTCCACGCTCCTTCGCGCGCTGGCGCGGATGCTGCGCCCGCAGGACGGGGAGGTCGTCCTCGACGGGCAGGAGATCGGCTCGCTGCCCTCGAAGGAGGTCGCGCGCCGTCTCGGGCTGCTGCCCCAGAGCCCGATCGCCCCCGACGCGATCACCGTCGCCGACCTCGTCGGCCGGGGGCGCTACCCGCACCAGAGCCTCCTGCGCCAGTGGTCGGCGGAGGACGAGCGGGCCGTCGCCGAGGCGCTGGCGGCGACCGGGGTGACCGAGCTGGCCGAGCGCGCGGTCGACGAGCTCTCCGGCGGACAGCGGCAGCGCGTGTGGCTCGCGATGGCCCTCGCGCAGGAGACGCCGATCCTGCTCCTCGACGAGCCGACGACCTACCTCGACATCGCGCACCAGATCGAGGTCCTCGACCTCTGCGCCCAGCTGCACGAGGAGCGCGGCTCGACGCTCGTCGCGGTGCTGCACGACCTGAACCACGCCTGCCGCTACGCGACGCACGTCATCGCCATGCGCGAGGGCGAGATCGTCGCCGAGGGCGACCCGTCGGAGATCGTCGACGCCGACCTCGTCGAGCGGGTCTTCGGTCTGCGCTGCCGCGTGATCCCGGACCCCGAGACCGGGACGCCGCTCGTGGTCCCCGCCGCGCGCGTCCGGGCACCGACCGCCGTCGTCTGAAGCGCCTCGCCCGGCGGCGCGCGTCGGCGTCGGGGCGCCCAGGTCAATCCGCCGCGGCGGACCGCACCGGCTCGAGCTCGGCCGCCAGCCGCGCCGCGACCTCGTGCCGGGAGCGGACGTCGAGCTTGCGCAGGACGGCGCTGACGTGCGTCTCGGCCGTCTTCTGGCTGATGAACGCGGCCTGGGCGATCTGCCGGTTCGTCAGGCCCTGGGCGATCAGCTCGGCGATCCGCAGCTGGGTGGCGGTGAGGCTCTGGGCGCCGGTGGCCCAGAAGCGCCGCGGCCGCGCGCCGAGCACGAGCAGCTCGGCGCGAGCTGCGCCGGCCAGCGGCAGGGCGCCGCAGCGCGCCGCGAGGTCCATCCCGGCCTCGAGCACCTCGCGTGCGTCGCGCCGGAGCCCGGCCCGGCGGTGGGCGACCCCGAGGTCGACGAGCACCCGGGCGCGTTCCAGCGCGAACGGTCCCCCGTCGAGCAGGGCGCGCGCCTCCTCGAGGACCGCGGTGCGGTCGACCGCGTCGTCGACGAGCGCGGTCGTGCGCAGCGCGGCCGCCAGCGCCCCCGGGGCGCCCCACCGCCGGGCGAGCGCCAGCTCCTCCGCGGCGAGCGTCCGCGCGGCCTCCGCGTCGGACCGCGCGTGCGCGGCGCGCGCGGCGACGAGCCGCCAGGGGGAGGGGCGCTCGAGGTAGCCCGCTTCGGCGCAGACCGCGCCGAAGCGCTGCGCCTCCTGCCACGCGCGGTCGTGATCGCCCGTGCCCTCGGCGACGATCGCCCGGGCGTAGCGGAGGAGCGCGCGGTCGAGCTCCGGCTGGTCGCCGTCGTCCTGGGCCTCCTGGGCCGTGACGACGGCGTCCGCCCGCCCGACGTCGCCACCGGCCACGAGCGCCTCGGCGAGGGAGCGGACGCCCGACGTGACCCAGCGGCGCGCGACGACCGTCGCCGGCAGCTCCGGGGCGGCCGCGAGCACGGCATCCCCGGCGGCGACGGCCCCGGCGAGGTCGCCGCGCGCGAGGCGCACCATGGCCAGCCCCAGCTCCCCGGCGACGAGCGCGAACGGCGCGCCCCGCCGGCGTCCCTCGTCGACGGCGCCGTGGCTCTCGCGCTCGATGGTGTCGAGGTCCTCGGCGAACGCGGCGGCGTAGCAGGCCTGCCCCCAGGCAGGGGCCTCCGTGCCGATCGCCGCGGCGAGCGCGCCGTCGCCGAGCGCCCGGCGAGCGAGGGCCCGCGCGGTGACGGCGCGCTCCTGCGGGTCGAAGGCGAGCGCGAGCGCCGCGGTGGCCAGCGCGATCCGCTCCACGGGCGTGGTCCCGGCGAGCTGCGCGTGGCGCTCCAGCTCGCGCCGCGCCTCGGCGACCCGGTCCGGGACGAAGAACGCGAAGGTCGTCCGCTCGACGGCGACGCGCATCGCCCCGGGGCCGTCGAGCCCGTCCTGCGCGGCGTCGAGCGCGCGGACCGCGGCGTCGGGCCCCTCGGCCTCGACGAGCGCGCGTCCCAGCTGGACGGCGAGCTCCGCGCGATCCGACGGATCGGCGCACTCCTCCAGGCCGCGGGCGAGGTGCGCGGCGGCGGCCGCCGGCTCCCCGTCGGCGAGCTCGGCCCGCCCGAGGTCCAGCAGCACGGCGGCGCGCTGCGCGGCCGGTGGCGGCTCGGCGTCGGCGCGGCGCAGGAGCCCCACCGCGGTCGCGGGCGCGCCCTTGGCCAGCGCGTCGCGCCCGGCGTCGTGCAGGAGCGCGGCGACGGCCGGATCCGCCCCCGGCTCGGCGAGCGCGAGGTGGACCGCGGCCCGCGAGCGCGCCGCGCCGTGCGCGAGCAGCAGCCGGCCGGCGCGCTCGTGGAGGACGGCCCGCTCGACCGCGGTGATGTCCCCGTGGACGGCGGCGCGCAGCAGGGGGTGGACGAAGCGGGGCGCGACGTCGCCGTCGAGCACCTGGGCCCCCGCCAGGCGCCCGACCGCCTCGGCGGCGCGCTCGCGCGAGCAGCCCGCGAGCTCGGCGAGCCGGCGGAGGTCCGTGTCCTGGTCGAGGACGGCGGCGGCTCGGGCCACGGCGACCGCGTCCGGGCCGAGCGCGCTCACCCGGAGCATCACCTCGCGGCGCAGCGGCTCCGGCGCGCTGCGGGCGAGGGCGGTCAGCGCCGCCTCGTCGGCCGGGCGGCCCTCGCGTCGCAGGGCCAGCACCGACTCGCGGACGAGGAACGGGTTGCCGCCGCTGAGGCGGTGGCAGGCCGCGCCGGCTCCGGGGCCGGCCGGCGCGCCGGCCAGGCGCTGCAGCAGCTCGGTCGTGGCGTCCGGGCCGAGCGCGACGGGGGAGAGCCGCTCGATCACCGGCTCGCGGCGCAGCGCGTCGAGCTCGGGATCCGCCTCGTCGCGGGCCGCCAGCACGAGCAGCACCCCGAGGCCGTCGAGGCGTCGGGCGAGGTGGAGCATCGCGCGCTGCGAGGGTGGGTCGGCCCAGTGGAGGTCGTCGACGACGAGCGCGAGCGGCCCCCGTCGCTCGACGAGCGAGGCGACGAGCCAGTACAGCCCGTGCAGCAGCCCGTGCGCCGCGTCGGGGTCCACGGCCGTGCCGGCGTCGAGGTCGAGGGCGGTGAGCCCGAGGCGGGCCGCGTCGCGCTCCTCGAGGTCGTCCAGTCCGCGGACCTCGCGCTCCAGCAGCTGCCGCGCCACCCCGAACGCGAACCCGCGCTCGACCTCCGCGCCGCGGGCGCGCAGGACCCGCAGGCCCGCGGCGTCGGCCAGCGCGGCGGCCGCGTCGGCCAGCGCCGTCTTGCCGAGCCCGGCGCCGGCGAGGACGAGGACGGTCCGCCCGTCGCCGCCGGCGGCCGCGTCGACGGCCTGCCCGAGGGCGTCGAGCTCGCGCTCGCGCTCGAGCAGCCCCCTGTCGTCGCCGGTGCGCTCCATGGCGCGCCGATGATACGGCGGCGCCGCACCGGCCACGCGTGGTGCGCGGGGCGGTCCCACCGCGCTCCCGCGCGCGGGAGCCGCCGTCCTACAGGCCCGGGGGATGGCGGGCGACGAAGCCCGCGCTCGAGCGCATCTCGCTCGTCCAGCGCGTGCCGCCGCCCCGCAGCGCGCTCGTGTCGAAGCGCCGGCCGTTGACGACCATGTACGCGTGCCCGCCGTTGGCGTACACGGTGATGTGCTTGCCCGGCCCGGGCTCGCCCCAGCTCATGAAGCCGCCAGAGGTCAGCGGCGACGAGAGCAGGCCGGCCGCGGCGAGCGCGTAGCTCAGCGACCCGGAGCAGTCGTAGCCCGAGTCCCGGCCGCCGCCGTGGCCGCCGCCCCAGACGTACGGCGTCGTGGCGATCTCGTTGGCGGCCGCGACGACGCGGGCGACGGCGTCGCCGCCGCCGGAGGTCGCCGCGGGCGCGCCGGCGCCCGACGAGGGGGAGGAGCCGGTCGGCGGCGCCTCGCGGACGGCGGCCTGCCGGTCGCGGGCGGCGGCCGCCGCGGCCGCCTGCTCGCGCTCGAGCCGCCGGATGCGGGACTGGACGCGCGAGAGCTGCGAGCGGGTCCCGGCGCGTCGCGCCAGCTGCGCGGCGCGGCGACGCAGCAGGGCGTTGCGCAGGACGTCGGCCTGGTCGCGGTCGGCCTCGGCCTCCGTCGCCAGGCGCGCGTAGGTCTTGCGCGCGCTCTGCAGGCGGTCGGCCTGGCCGGCGACGGCGCGCTTGGCGTCGCGCGTGTCGTCGAGGATCTCGCCGTTCTGCTTCGCGACCCGCTTGTAGAAGTCGACGCGCTCGATGAGGTCGGCGAAGCCGCGCGAGGTGAGGATCACCGAGACGAGATCGGGGCGGCCGTTCTCGTACGCGGTCCGGAGGTTCTCCGACAGGACGCGGGTGGCGCGGTCGGCCTTGCGCTCCAGACGGGTGAGGCGGATCCGCGCCTCGATCAGCCGGTTCTGCGTGTCGGTGAGCTGCGCCTGGCGCTGCTGGACCCGCGCGTCGAGGTTCGCCAGGCGGGTGGAGGCCGAGGCGAGGCTCTCGTTCGTGTCGGCGATCCGGGCGCTCTCGGCGGCGACGCGCTGACGCAGGCTCTGCGCGGCGGCGCGGTCGGCGGCCGGGTCGGCCTGGCCGGCTGCGGGGAGCCCCGCGGCGACGGTCAGGGCGCTCGTCGCGACGAGGGTCGCGGCGGAGGCGCGCAGGAGGGGACGACGGCGAGCGTGCGAGGGCATGACGTGGTGGGGTGCCGCACCGGGCGGCGGCGTCGCGGGCGGCAGGCGCGACGGCGACCGTCGACGGTCCTCCGACGACCGGTCGGCGGCGACGCTAGCGGCGGCGGGGCCGCCGACCCAAGCCCGGGCCCCCGTCTGCAACCGATCTTGCGAAGATCGCCCGCCATGACGCCCGCCGCCCGTCCGCCCGCGCCCGTCACGACCATCGGGACGCCCGGGACCGCCGGCGCCGTGCGGCTGGTGCTGCTCGGCAGCGGCGAGCTCGGCCGCGAGGTGGCGCTCGAGGCGGTTCGCCTCGGCTGCGAGGTCG
>JALRCL010000453.1 GCA_023268575.1 Patulibacter sp. | reverse complement strand
CTTCCGCGAAGACGCTGGACGCGCTGTTCCCGGAACCGGCCTGTGACGAGTGCCGCATCCGCGGCCGGCATGTGGCGGCGACGCATAAGCGGGCCGGGGAGCGCAAGACCCTGCATGTGTGCGCTGAGCACAAGGCCTACTTCGAACGGCTGGACGACTCCGTGCAGCGCCCCGTGGTGCCCGGCCTGCGCCCGCCGCTGAGCGCGGCGCGTCAGCCGATCGCCCGCGTGTAGCGGGCCGCGGAGTCGTAGCGCCGTCCGCCGCTCGTGGCCTGGAGCGTCACGCGGTGCAGCCCCGTGCGGCGCACGGGGATCCGGGTCGCGAAGCGCGAGCCGTCGAGCGTGATCGTCCGCTCGCCGACGAGCTTGTAGCGCCCGCCGGCGTACCGTCGCCGGAGCATCACCCGCACCCGGTCGCTGCCGCGGACCCGCCCGCTGACGCGCAGCGTGCGCCCCTTGCGCACGCGCGAGGCGGGCGAGCGGAGCGACAGCGACGGGACGATCGGCGGCGTCACGACGTCGGAGACCGTCTCCCCCGCGCGGGCCCGCAGGTCGCCGGAGCGTCGCCAGCTCGTGCCGAGCGACCAGCGGCCGGCACCGTCGGTCGTCGCCGTCCCCAGCGGGACCCACCCGCCGCTCGGGCTGCGCTTCTCCAGCACGACCGGCTCGCCGGCGATGCCCGCGCCGCCGATCGTCAGCCGGCCGGAGGCCGTCAGCGTGCGGCCGTACGCGACGACCGACTCGGGCGCGGAGAGCGTCAGGTGCCGGACGGGCGCCACCGCGGCCGAGCCGACCTTCGCGCGCAGCGCGGGCAGCAGCCCGTAGAGGCTCGTGCCGGGGCAGTCGGTCGAGCAGCCGTCGCGGTGCCCGCTGACGCGCTGGAAGTCGACCGCGCGGCCGCGCGGCCAGCGGTTGCCGGTGCCCCCGGAGGAGACGAGCGAGACGGTGCCGGCCGTCGGCGCGCCGTGGAGCGGGAGCTTCCAGCGGATCAGCGCCGCGACGGCGTTCAGCGCCGCCTCGGGCGGGGCGGTCTGCTCGAACGTCCCGATGATCGCGATGCCGGTCGACACGCTGTTCCACCCGACCGCCTGCGCACCCACGATCGGCTCCGCGACGCCGCCGGCGCGACCCTCGAAGATCTGGCCGAACCGGTCGACGAGGAAGTTGTAGCCGATGTCGTTCCAGCCGTTGGAATCGATGTGGTACTTCGCGATCGCGCGGACGATGCCGGCGCTGTCCTCGGGCTGGTAGTCGTTGCCGTTGACGGTGTGATGGACGAAGGCGAGCTGCACCTGCCCCGTCGTCGGGCTGCCCTTCGTCGCGACGCCGCTGGCCCACGCCGAGCGCGGGATGATCGCGGGCATCGCGGCCCGACCGGTCGCCGCCGCGCGTGGTCGCGCGACCTGCGAGACGGCTCGCGCGCGCGCCGTCCTGGTCCGCCGTCGCTCGCGGGCATCGAGCCCGACGAGCGCGAGGTCGAGGTCGCGCGTCGGCAGCCGCCGCGCGCGCAGCTGCAGCAGATCGCTGTCCCCGACCCAGAGCGGATCGCCCATCGGGGCGCGCCGCCCGTCGGGCGCGTGGTCGGCGCCACCGGCGAGGGGGGTCCACGGCGTCCAGCGACCACCACGGCGTCGCGCACGGACCTGGATCCCGCTGCCGGCGAGCGCCGCCACCGCCCCGCCCACGAGCTCGAACGCCCCGGGCCGCAGCTCGACGACGCGCCCGGGCCGCAGCCGTGCGCGCGGGACGCGGACCCGGCGCGTGCCGTCCGCCGCGCGGGCGGCGCCCGCCACGGCCGGGGCGACGCCGAGCCACAGCGCGCCCCCGGCCGCCGCGCCGGCGCCCAGGACGCGGCGTCGCGTCAGGCCGCGGGCGCCGCGGGACGCCGCGGCGGGGCCGCGTCGCGAGCGTTCGGTGGAGGAGCCGTCGTGCACCATCGTTGGTCCCAACCGGGCAGACCCCGGAGAGTTCCGGTGCGACCCGGGACGAACAACCGGTGCAACCCCGCGCCCGCGACGGGCACCGCGGGGATCGATCAGGCGATGGACGCCGCGGTCGCCGCGACGGGGTCCGACGCGCAGTCGTCGAGGCCGAGCCACCGCTGCCCGTAGGAGCGCATGCCCTCGATGATCGGCAGCAGCGCGCGGCCCTTCTCCGTCAGCGCGTACTCGACCCGGGGCGGCACCTCGGGGTACGTGCGGCGCTCGACGATGCCCTCCTCCTCGAGCG